>CACYXI010000230.1 GCA_902778265.1 uncultured Bacteroidales bacterium
TCTTTCCTTAACACGCCTGGTCCTACGGGTGTTCCAGCGGCAGAATGGGGCGGATATATCAAGCAGATACAGGATGCCTCTATTAAGCATTTGGGTATTCCTACCGTGTTTGGTGTGGATGAAAATCATGGTGTAACTTACACCACCGACGGAACGCTCATGCCTCAGAATATCAATGTCGGTGCTACTTTCAACAGAGATATAGCACGTCGGGCTGCCGAGGTTACGGCTTACGAGACTCGTGCCTGCTCCGTGCCTTGGACCTATTCTCCAACAATGGACCTTTCCCGTGATGCCCGTTGGCCTCGCTGTTGGGAGAACTTCGGAGAGGACTGTCTTGTGAATGCTGAGATGGGTAAGGCTATGACATTGGGATTCCAAGGCTCAGATCCAAACCATATCGGACAGAAAAACGTGGCTGTATCGCTCAAGCATTTCATGGGCTATGGCGTTCCTGTGACTGGTAAGGACAGAACTCCTTCTATCATCTCTATTCAGGACTTGAAGGAAAAGCATTTCGCTCCTTACAAGGCTTGTGTTGAGGCTGGAGCCTTGACTATCATGGTTAATTCTGGTAGTGTGAACTATGTTCCGATGCATGCAAATAAGGAAATCCTCACGGGTTGGCTGAAAGAAGGTCTGAACTGGGATGGTATGCTCATAACCGACTGGGCTGATGTCAATAACCTTTTTGGTCGTGAAAAGGTTGCGGCTAATAAAAAGGATGCTCTCGAACTTGCAGTCAATGCCGGAATTGATATGATTATGGAGCCTTACGACTGTAGTGTCGTTCCTTTGATGGAAGAACTCGTTGCAGAGGGCAGAATCCCACAGTCACGTATTGATGATGCTTGTCGCAGAATCCTCCGTTTGAAGTATCGTCTGGATCTTTTTGATCATCCATATCAGAAATTGAAGGACTATCCAAATTTCGCTTCTGCTGAACACAAGGCTGTGTCTTATCAGGGCGCTCTTGAGTCAATTGTATTGCTGAAAAATGAGGATGTTCTGCCTATTGCCAAGGGCAAGAAGATTCTCGTCACTGGTCCAAATGCCAATTCCCTCCGTGCCCTTAATGGTGGCTGGAGCTATACTTGGCAGGGTAATGGCACAGACGAGATTCTTGCAAAACTTGCTGAGGATACAGCAAATCGTAAGGCAAAGGATGGCGGTCCGTTCATCAAGCCTAATACCATTTATGAGGCTCTCTGCAAGGAATATGGTGCTGAGAATGTAACTCTCGACAAAACGCTTACCTATAAGAATGATGGTGCTTATTATGAGGAAACCCTTGCCGATGCAAGTATGGCGGCTGTTAAGCAGAAGGCACAGGATGCCGATATCATAATCGCTTGCATTGGCGAGAACTCATATACTGAGACTCCAGGTAATCTCACAGACCTCAATCTTTCAGAGAATCAGCGAAATCTCGTAAAGGCTCTTGCATCTACTGGCAAGCCTGTTGTCCTTATCTTGAACGAAGGTCGTCCTCGTATCATTTCCGATATCGAGCCACTAGCAAAGGCTGTTGTCGATGTTATGCTTCCTGCAAACAATGGCGGTGATGCTCTTACAGCATTGCTTTCTGGAAAGGAAGACTTTTCTGGCAAGTTGCCATTCTCATATCCTCGCACTATCAGCGCATTCAACTGCTACGACTATCGCGTGTCTGAGGTGGTAGGCACAATGGAAGGCTCTTACGACTATAGTGCTGATGTTGCATTCCAATGGCCTTTCGGCTATGGCAAGAGCTATAACACCTACTATTATAGTAACCTTCGTTGCACTCCTTCTGAGTTTACCGTTGACGACGTTCTTACCGTAAGTGTCGATGTCCAGAATTCTGGCGAGATGAACGGTAAGGAGTCTGTACTTCTCTTCTCAAGCGACCTCGTAGCTTCTCAGACTCCTGAAATCCGTCGTCTGCGTGACTTTACCAAGATTGACCTCAAGGCTGGCGAGAAGAAGACCGTAACATTCTCTCTCCCTGCTAAGAACCTCTCATTCGTAAATTCACAGGGTAACTGGGTATTTGAGCCAGGTGAGTTCACCCTCCAGATTGCAGATCAGACAATTAAGGTAAAGGGGAAATAAAAGCCCCTTTCCCCGACCCTTCCCCCGCTCGGGGGAAGGGAGCAAGATAGAATTTATCCCTTAAAAATAAAATAATTAAAACTTAATAAATTTATGCGAAACCTTATAACGAAAAAAGGTAACTACTCCCTCCCATTTATGGGGAGGGTATGGGGAGGGGTCTTTTGGGGTCTTCTCTCCACTTCCTGTACCTCTGCCCAATCCATCAAAGTCAATCAAGTTGGTTACTACCCATCCGAGACAAAGGTGGCTGTTATTGAGCCAACCGTAACCGCTAAGTCCTTTGTGCTGAAGGATGCAAAGGGCAAGAAGGTATGGAGTGGCAAGGCGGTACGAACCTCTGTCTCTCCTTTCACTCAAAAGGTTCGTCAGGTCGTTGATTTCTCCACAGTAAAGACACCTGGCACATACACCTTTGTGGCAGGTAAGGAAGAGCAGAAAGTTGTCATCAAGGAGAATGCCTTTGCTGATGTTGCCAAGGCTGCGATGAAGGCTTTCTATCTTCAGCGTACAGGTATGCCTATCGAGGCAAAATATGCTGGTGCCTATGCCCGTCCTGCTGCTCACATGGATGATAAGGTCGTTGTTCACCCGTCTGCTGCATCTCCTTTGCGCCCTGCCGGAACTGTCATTTCTTCACCTTACGGATGGTATGATGCCGGAGACTTCAATAAGTACATCGTGAACTCTGGTTTCACAATCGGCGTGCTTCTTCAGGCTTATGAAATTAACAAGGCTTATGCTGACAAGATGAATCTCGTCATTCCTGAGTCTGAGGATGCCGTTCCTGATTTCCTCGATGAGGTTATGTACAACCTCAAGTGGATGATTACTATGCAGGACCCATACGATGGAGGTGTTTATCATAAGCTTACCACTCCTAACTTCGAGGGCTTTGAGATGCCGGTTAATTGCCATCAGACCCGCTATGTCGTTCAGAAGAGCACACAGGCTTCTCTCGACTTTGCCGCTTCTCTTGCACAGGCAGCACGTATCTATTCTGCATATCCTAAGTATCAGTCTTTTGCAAAGGAGGCTGTCAAGGCTGCTGAGCGTGCTTACGCTTGGGCTGTGAAGAATCCAACATTCTACTATGACCAGAATGGAAATAACCAGAAGTATTCTCCAAAGGTAAATACTGGTATGTACGACGATAAGGCTTCTGCTGACGAGTTCTTCTGGGCAGCAACCGAGCTTTATCTCACCACAAAACAGAACTCATATTTCGAGCAGGCAAAGTCATTTATGCCTCAGAGCTATCGAGTTCCTACTTGGGGAGAGGTGTCTGGTCTTGGTGTTCAGCAATGGATTAACCAGAGCCTCCTCGGTAAACTTGACGGTATAGACTTCCCTGTTGAGAAGATGAAGGCTGACCTCCTCGCTTTCTGTGACGATTGTATGTTGAGAATGCCAACGTCAAGCTTCAATGCTCCTCACGGCAATCGTGTGCAGGACTTCCCTTGGGGCAGTAATAGTGAGATGTGTGCCGGACAGGGTATCGCCCTCACCTACGCCTACACGCTTACTAAGGACCATAAATATCTCTCAGCTGCTATTGCTGATGCCGACTATCTCCTTGGTCGTAATGCCACAGGCTATTGCTTCGTGACAGGCTTCGGAACAAAGCAGGTAATGCATCCACACCAGCGTCTTTCTGAGGCTGACGGTATAGATGCCCCTCTGCCTGGATTCCTTGCAGGAGGCCCTAACCCTGGACAGCAGGACATCGCAAATGTCACCACATACCCTTCAAAGGCTGCTGACGAGTCATATACTGATGATATGAACAGCTACGCAAGTAATGAGATTGCCATCAACTGGAATGCCTATCTCGTTGGCTTGATGATGACTATTGATGCAACTCTTAGTAAGTAAACGCAAGTGGTATTAAATATCAATAATGGCTGTGAACCATATGGTTTACAGCCATTATTCTTTTGTATGTAAGAGAGAAAGGTTTAGTCGTAGTTGTTAATGCCAAACTTCTAAAATCCCGTAATTATCTAAATCAATGAGGGCTGTAAGCCCGCCACTTAAAAGGGCGGTGCGTTAGCGCCGTTGATATAGATAGGTGTAATTCAAAGAGCGCCGTAGGTGCGGCACCTATAATAAGTGTCGGGCCCTTCAGCCCTCGCTGAATTTGGTATCTTATTTTAATTCCTCGGACTCACGTTAAATATTAGTATATATGGGTAGGCATCATCTTCTATGCAAATCCCATGCTTCTCCTAACCGAGTTCGGTTAGGAGCCATAACCCCGAAACCCACACAAAAAAAGCACCCGCCCTTGGAAGGACGAGTGCCTATATTTAATTTTTATGTTA
>CACYXI010000231.1 GCA_902778265.1 uncultured Bacteroidales bacterium
TTCTCGATAGCCTCCCATGGATCCTCCTTGAGCTGCTTGATACCGAGAGACATCTTGCGCTCGTCGCGGTCGAGTGTGAGGATAACTGCCTCAACCTCGTCACCAACGTGAAGGAACTCCTGTGCAGAACGGAGGTGCTGGCTCCAAGACATCTCTGATACGTGGATCAGACCCTCTACGCCAGGAGCAACCTCAACGAATGCACCGTAGTCAGCGATAACGACAACCTTACCCTTGATGTGGTCACCAACCTGAATGTTAGCGTCGAGAGCATCCCATGGGTGTGGAGTGAGTTGCTTGAGACCAAGAGCAATACGCTTCTTCTCCTCATCGAAGTCGATGATAACAACGTTGATCTTGTCGTCGAGAGCTACAACCTCGTGTGGATCGCTTACGCGGCCCCAAGAGAGGTCTGTGATATGAATGAGTCCGTCAACACCGCCAAGGTCAACGAATACACCGTAAGAAGTGATGTTCTTAACAGTACCCTCGAGTACCTGACCCTTCTCGAGCTTAGAGATAATCTCCTTGCGCTGAGCCTCGAGCTCAGCCTCGATGAGTGCCTTGTGAGAAACAACAACGTTACGGAACTCCTGGTTGATCTTAACGATCTTGAACTCCATTGTCTTACCTACGAATACATCATAGTCGCGTATTGGGTGTACGTCGATCTGGCTGCCAGGAAGGAATGCCTCAATGCCGAATACGTCAACGATCATACCACCCTTAGTGCGGCACTTGATGTAACCCTGAACCACCTCCTCATTCTCAAGAGCAGCGTTAACACGCTCCCAAGACTTGCTGAGGCGAGCCTTCTTGTGAGAAAGGATCAGCTGACCCTTCTTGTCTTCCTGATTCTCTACGTAAACCTCTACAACGTCACCGATCTTAAGATCTGGGTTGTAGCGGAATTCGCTTGCTGCGATGATACCATCGCTCTTGTAACCGATGTTAACAATAACTTCCTTCTTGTCAACAGAAATTACTGTACCGTCGACTACCTGATGCTCAGACACCTTGTTAAGAGTTGAATCATAAGAGGCAGTCTGCTCCTCCTTTGATACTGTTGTGCTTTCCCAGTCGAAATCAGCAAGTGGCTGTACATTTTTAAAGTTTGACATGTTAATTAATAAAAATAAATAATGTGAATAATAACGCAAAGCGGTTTCCCGTAAAAGACCTGCCGAGCGCAAAATCGGGTGCAAAATTACAAAAAATCAATGAGATAACAAAATATCCGACTGAAAAATTTGAAAATCCAAAGAAAAAAACTAAATTTGCACCAACAAACTACACCAAACAGTATGAAAAAGTTAACTATCCTCTCCATTTTACTCCTTATGGCGATATGTTCTATGAATGCCAAGAAGCCTAAGACAGTGACTTTGAAATTCATCGAGACAACCGATATCCACGGTATGTTCTTCCCTGTAAACTACACTACAGGCAAGCCCATCAACGGCTCTATGGCTCGCGTCAGCTCCTATATCAAGGCTCAGCGTGCCACCTTTGGCGACAACCTGATTCTCATTGACAACGGCGACATTCTTCAGGGACAGCCCTCCAACTATTACTGGAACTACATCGACACACAGGACGAGAACATAGCGGCAAGCGTGACCAACTATCTCAGATACGATGTCCAGGGCTTCGGAAATCACGACATAGAGACTGGCCACCAATGCTATGACAAATGGATCAGCGAAGTGAAATGCCCTATAATTGCAGCCAATATGGTTAATGCAGCTACCGGACAGCCTTACACCCAGCCTTACAAAATCATTGAGCGCGAGGGCGTTAAGATTGCCATTCTCGGTATGATTACACCTGCCATACCAAACTGGCTCAGCGAGAATATCTGGAGTGGATTACGCTTTGAGGATATGCTCTCAAGCACTCGCCATTGGGTTAAGGTCATCAAGGAGGAAGAGAAGCCAGACCTTATCATCGGACTTTTCCACTCTGGTCTTAAAGGCGGCATAGAAACCAATGAATATGACGAGAACGCCACTCTCGCCATAGCCCAACGTGTTCACGGTCTTGACGTGATCTTCTACGGTCACGATCACCTCGCCAACTGCGGATTCATACGTCAGTACGAGGAAAAGACCGATGACAACCCATTCTATTTCGTTACAAAGGATGACAGCTCATCATCACCAGTCTCTCTCTCAAAGACCGACTCCGTACTCATAGTGAACCCTGCCAACAATGCCCAGAGGGTTGGCGATGTAACGATAACCCTTACAATGGCTAACGGCAAGGTTACTGGCAAGAAGATCAGCGGTCAGCTCATCCCTATGAAGTCAATGCCTATCGACGAGGACTACATGAATTTCTTCGCCGACGACATCCGTCGCCTACAGTCATACGCCTCAAAGCAAATTGGCACTTTCCAGACATCTATCAGCATGGAGGATGCTTTCTTTGGCTCTTCTGCCTTCATGGATCTCATCCACAACCTCCAGTTGAAGATTACAGATGCAGACATCTCCCTCGCAGCACCTTTAACCATGCGTGCCACGATCAATGCTGGTCAGGTGACCATAGCAGATATGTTCAGCCTCTACAGATACGAGAACAAGCTATTTGTTGTCAAGATGACAGGTAAGGAGATAAAGAACCACCTCGAGATGAGCTATGCGCTCTGGACTAACCAGATGAAGTCTGCCAACGACCATATCATGTTAGTCAACGAGACAGGTAACGAGCGCAACGGTGCTCTCAAGAACTTCCTCGGCTTTTTTGACTCCGCTGCCGGAATCGACTACACCGTAGATGTCACCAAGCCAGAGGGTCAAAAGGTTAACATCCTCAGAATGAGCAACGGACAGCCTTTCGAGGCCGACAAATGGTATAAGGTAGCCATAAACTCATATCGCGTCAATGGTGGTGGCGAACTGCTAACCAAGGGTGCCGGCATACCGAAAGAGGAGGTTCAGTCAAGAATCATCTACCGCTCAGAACTTGACATGCGCCATTATTTCACGGAAGAGATTCAGAAGCAAGGCACTATCAATCCCAAGCCTAACAACAACTGGCGATTCATCCCAGAAGATCTCGCAGCCCTTGCGATACAAAGAGACCGCGAACTGCTGTTCAGCAAGAAATAAACGCAAAGTCGCAGAGTCGCAAAGTTTTTGCGTTGAAAAAAAATTAATGCGATATTAATGTGTTATTCGTGGAAATTAATGTCCTCACGAAGTGAAAACATATAATGACCATCAATGCCACATTAATACCGCATTAATTTAATTTACTGACTTAATTTACTGCTAATTTACTTTCCAAGAAGCCAATTAACTTTCTTAAAAGTCAATTTACTTTCCAGGTAAGCCAATTTACTTTCAGTAAAAACTAAATCACATCATCCTCATCGATAGTATCATCATCTCCCGAGTATATCGGGATAGGATTACTGTTGTGCTGATCGTAAGGATCACTAAGACTGCCAGCAAGCAGAGAATTGCCATTAACCAGCCTTTCCATGCTTATGCCCGGCTTTATATATTTCTTTTTCATCGACTTTACGTTAAATTATATCATCTAAATCACCATCGTCGAGCACATCTTTACTATTACCATCACTTCCATCGAACGTGCCGAATGATTTGTCGCCCCACTGATTGAGATTTGGTTTTGAATAACTACCACTTTGTTGTAAAAGATGATTTGTATGTCTCAGATTTGCCACACGCATCGTTGGCTCAAAATATTCCTTTTTCATATTCTAAAAAATGTGGCCTCTCCCCCCGCCCTCCCCCGTAGGGAGGGGGCCGATTCGACTGTGGAGGATTGCCGATGAATGTATGTTTAAAATAATGTGAGTTCGACGAAAAGCGCCGAAGGTGCGACACCTAACAGGGCAGTCCGCAAGGGCTGTTACAATGGCGATATTTTTTATTGAGCGCCGTAGGTGCGACACCTAATATAATAAGTGTCGGTCCTTCAGACCTCACACCCTAAATAACGTCTATATATCCAGGGCTTACGCCCTTCGCTATTAGGTGTCGCTCTTTCAGAGCTTCTTCAACCACACGTTTTCCAACAACATACGAATTGATAAAATTCGTCAAACTCACGTTAGTATATTTTAATAGTCTGCCTTCCGCACACCGGCTCCCTCCCTACGGGGGAAGTCCGATGTTGATAACATCGGAGTATGTGTCAGGGCGGGGGGAGAGGCCGACTTATTTGATTACCACTTTCTTTCCGTTCTTAACGTAAACACCAGGCTTGAGGTTCTTACCGCTTACCTTACGACCATTCAAGTCATAAATAGACGAGTCGTAATTAGGTAATTCGTCATTCGTAATTCGTAATTGCTTGAGCGCGGTTGCATCATCCTCAAATACCATACTGAACGCACGGGCATTAGCCGAAGACGGAATAGTGAAGTATGCCTTGCGAGCAGGAACATTAGTACCAGCGAAGCTATGGAAACCGAAGTTATTATTCTTGTTGCTAAGCATATAGAGCGTCTCGGTATCGTTAGAAGTGAGAGAAGTGCGAGCCGTAGGCATATCCACACCGCGAAGGTCGTTCTTAACGCTATACTCAGCAGCCGAAACATCATCACGAATCATATTGATCTCGTTATTCTCACTTACAATGATAACGGCAGTACCCTTTGGAATCACCTTGCCAAGCAAGTGCAAAGTAATCACGTCATCACCTACAGTAGCGGTATAGGCACAGGCATTCTCACCCAAGTCAATACTATAGCCAGCATCACCACAATAGAAAGTTGTCCAGTTGATGCCCTCTATCAGACTGCCTTTAAGGCTGATCTCCTTCATAGGCTCCCATACAGCCGTAACGCTCACGTTCTTCTGTGGCATTTCGAACCAGTTATCCTTGATAGTAACTTCCTCGCTTTTGTAATTTACCAAATCATATCCCGCACGATTTGCTTCAAGCTTTATTCTCTCGTGCAGCTCACCCATAGTGTAGTTACTGATAGTAATGGCTTTGGTTGATGTTATGCCATAGCCGAGATTCAGATGAAGGAGAGGCCTGTTTTCGGCGAGTATTGCATCAATAAATGGGAAATCATCCACGTCCTCACCGTAAATATCCAGTCCCGTGCTGATATCGAAGTCGCATCTTCCGGGGATTCTGCCACCACCGATGACGCAACCTATAAATGAACCTGTGCCACTGATAGATGGATCAATAACGGTACAATTAGTAATACTACCACCATTGTTATTGCCTGCAATGCCACCAAGATGCGAATCGCCACTTATAGATGGAGCAATAACGCTACAATTAGTAATACTACCACCATTGTTATTGCCTGCAATGCCGCCAATACTATTGGTGCCGCTAAAGCTTGGGGCGATAAGGGTTACGTTCTTGACAATCG
>CACYXI010000232.1 GCA_902778265.1 uncultured Bacteroidales bacterium
GAGGGAGCCGGAAGGCGAAAGGCAGTTCAAATTATAAGCCTATCCAAGCCTTCCCAAAGGGAAGGATGTTTGATTGTATAATCGCGAAAGGCATGTTAATTATTAATTGTTAGTTGTTTTTGGTTCTCCGGCTCCCTCTCTACGGGAGAGGGCGGGGGGAGAGGCAGTTTATCTATTCTTTCTTATTAATTTTATTATCTTCTCCACCGAACTTGCGGTAAACAATCCATCCTCAGGAGTATTCTTGCAATAGTCGATGAGTTTGTCGATAGTAGAGGTTGCGACGTGCATACGAGTGTCGGAAGAAGCATAGTAGATGAATACCTTGCCGTCCTCGTCTGCTATCCAGCCATTGGCAAATGTCACGTTCATCACATCACCGATGTATTCCTCACCCTGCGGAACAAGGAAATAGCCACCTGGCTCTGCTATAACCTTTGTAGGGTCTTCGAGACTCGTCATATAAAGATAGAGCACATAGCGAAGTCCTGAAGCACAGGCACGAACTCCATGTGCAAGATGCAACCAGCCTTCCTTTGTCTTGATAGGATGAGGACCTTCACCATTCTTCACCTCCGTAATGGTGTGATAGTGACGTGCATTGATTATCTTCTCTTCCTTTACCTCGGCATTCTCAATATCATCTACGAGTGCCCAACCTATTCCGCCACCTGAGCCTGTATCAATAAAGCCATCCTGCGGACGAGTGTAGAAAGCATAATGACATTTACTATTTGACGATTTACTATTTACTATTTTTCCTTCATCATCTGTATAGATAAACTCTGGATGCAGCACCACGTTGCGCTGCTGTGACTTCGCCTTGAGGTCAGGCAGACGATACCATGTCTTCAGATCCTTTGTACGGGCAATACCTGCCGTTGCAGTTGCTGCACTAAGGTCGCCTGGCTGCGAGTCATCATGACGCTCTGCACAGAACACGCCATATATCCAACCATCCTCATGAGCCGTCAAGCGCATATCATATACGTTTGTAGCCGGAACGACATCCTCTGGCATTGTTATTGGCTCTTCCCAGAAACGGAAGTTATCAATACCGTTAGGTGACTCTGCTACGGCAAAGAAGCTCTTACGGTCAGCACCCTCAACACGAACCACGAGCAGATACTTGCCATTCCACTTTATCGCACCACTATTGAACGTTGCATTCATCATGATGCGCTGCATGAGATATGGGTTATCCTTTTCGCAAAAGTCATATCGCCACTCAAGTGGTGTATGCTCTGCGGTCACAACAGGGTACTCATACTTATCATATATACCATTACCCCACTCCTTCTTCACATTAGGGCGGGCAAGAAACTCCTCGTGACGAGCACGGAGAGCCTTTACTCTATTTTCAAATTCCTTACTCATATTGTTTAAGTAAAAGGTAAAAAGTTAAAAGTAAAAAGTGGCAAATCACGCCATTAAGCGATAAAGGTAATCATACTTTTTATTTTTTCCTTTTTATTTTATATATTCTTTGATTAGAAATACTATAAAGAATTCCCCCTTGGGGGGTTAGGGGGCTTTACTTCTTTATATCCTTCACAAACAGCAGCTTCTTTCCCTTTGCCCACTCCTTGAAGTCATCAGCAGTCTTGGCATCCTTTGAAGCCCCGAAATGCTCCTTTGTATAGTTGCGCCAAGGAAGGAAGTAGCAAACTGGATATTTCTCTATTACTGGCTTGAAGACACGTTGCCACCATGTAGCATCGGGAGAGTTCTGATAACCGCACTCCGTCATTGCAATGAGCTTTCCGTGCTCCTTCGCAATCTTGGTGATAAGCGTCAGGTCTGCATCAAGCCCAGCCTTGAAATCTGCCTCACTACCCCATTGATATGCATCCTCTCCTATCAGATCCACGCGGTCATCACCTGGGTAACGTACCATCCATTTCTCCTCCGTCCAGTTGCCCTGAAGGTTAGGAGAATAAGACCATACGATGTAGTCCTTTAGGGTGTTGGGTGATGGGTGTTGGGTGTTAGCAGAAACATTCAATTGATTTATGTAGTCCTGTGTGAGATTCCAAAGTGCATGAAACTCTGCATCCGAACAGTTTGCCTGTCCCCACCAGAACCAGTTGCCGTTGTTCTCATGCCAAGGACGGAAGATTACAGGCACCTGATTACCTTTCTTATCCTTTAGCGTCAAGAGGAAATCTGATATGCGTTTAAGCCACAACTGATACTTGTCTGCCATCTTGCCACCAGGAAGGATAGACTTCACCGTATGCCTTGGATCATCCACCTGCGAAACAAGATCCTCACGCCCTATTTTCTTCAAGGCTGCAACAGCCTCTTCGTATGCCTTGATATCCTTCTCAATCCAAGCCGTAGTACCGAGCAACGGATTACGAGGATGCCATGAGATTGTCACTATTCCACCACGCTCATACTGACGTATGATCTCCTGACGAATGCGAGTGAAAGGCACAGAGTCGAGGTTCTTTGCATCCCCCATCTCAAGACCGCCGAGGTCAAAGCCCATCACACCTGGGTAGTCGCCAACAAGCTCGTATGTATCAGAACGGTCATTATCCCATTCCCACGTGATGCCATAGAACGGATCATCCTGATGACCGTACATATAGCCTTTCTGCTGTATTTTCGCCATGCGGTCGATGAGTTGCTGACGAGGCAACGGCTTTGCAGCATTAGCGGAAAGCAGTTGAAACAATACAATGACGGATATGGTCAGTAGTTTTTTCATATTTTGAATATACCTAGCTTTAGTTATTTTTTATCGGATGCAACGTACAAAGTACCTCGCACGAAAAAATAGTGCGTGTCTGCCCTCAAGGCAGGCGCACGTTTCCAATTTTTGAGTGCAAAATTAGTGTTATTCACTCACATATACTTTGCATTTTTTACCATTTCCTTTGCACTTGTGAGAATTACGAATTATGGATTACGAGTATGCAAATCTGTCAAAGAACGAGTGTGAGGCTATTGCCATGTCGCAAGCTATACATTTACATTCACTAATTTCCTTATTGTTACCTGTTACTTGTTACCGCCTTGGATAATATCGAAAATAAAAGATTGGTTACCAACTCACGTTTAGGAACATAAGCTTATGTCCGAAATGGACACAAGCTTTTAGCTGGGTGAACGAAACGTTCAGTCAGGTTGATTGTGTCTATCTGCATTCCCAATTCGGGAATGATGTCAGCCGAAATTTCGACCCACATATTTCATCATATTCAACCGGCTGAACGTCGAAGAGGTCGGCGGCCGAAGGAGACTTGCGGAGCTTGATGAGCTTTTGCGAATAAAGCCAAATTTAAGCCCGTTAAATTTCTCACATACCGACAACCTTTTCAGGAATACGACAACTATTTCAGAACGATATCAACAAACGCAGTTTAATTATAACCAAAACCGTAAACCAGAATTAGGAAAAGACACAAAATGCGGTTGGTAACAGGTAACAAGTAACAATAAGAAAATTAGTGTAGTGCTGTTGCCTATTTTATTATTTCTATATATAATAAGGTATATAAACTCCTTAGAATAATTCTGTAAAATTTTGGCGCACAAAAATCCTTATTGTTACCTGTTACTTGTTACCAGTCCTAATCTCGCTTGCTCGCCATAATTACCTAAAACAAAGATAATGAGGCTATTATACACAAAATAGAGAAAATAGTACAGGTGGCTGCCAGTCTCAATAACATAACAACGAGCATAATTTCGGGCTTTCTGTATGCTTGAAAAACGATGTAAAGACGCGAAAAATGCTCTGGTAATCCCTCCGATGCAGTTCCGTCGTGAGTCCGTCGTGAGTCCGTTGTGATTCCGTTGTGATTCCGTTGTGATACCGTTCCAAGTCCGCTTCTCCTTCGCTTCTCCTTCGCTTCTCCTTCGCTTCTAATCCGTTCCAAGTCCGTTCCAAATCCCATCCCAGAAAAGGGAGCTTGAACGAAGGCACAGCGAGGGCATGGCGAAGGCCCAACAGCGTTTCTACCCATGCAGTAACAAGTAACAGGTAACAATAAGGATTTTAGTGTTAGCGTATGAAAAAAGGGAAGCGGATAAATCCGTTCCCCTTTTGTTTTATTGTCAGACCCAATCTTATAGCTGATATTAAGCAAGGAAAGGGCGAAGGTGTTTCCATCTTGGCAACACCTGAACTTTATGTTATATTGCGTGTGAGTGTTCAACGCAAAATACTGACTTATGAATTGTGTGCCTCTTTTAGCTTCTTTTCTAATTCTGCATCAGGAATATGCTCTAAAACCTTGAATAAACCTGCAGAACCAGGGGCGATGTCAAG
>CACYXI010000233.1 GCA_902778265.1 uncultured Bacteroidales bacterium
TTTTAGTTGTTCTCTGGACGGAGCTTACGAACTGTCTCAGCAGTACGCCACATCTCTGAGTTGTGGAGAGCTGCAAGTTCCTTCTCGAGGCCTTCACGATAGTCAGGCTTTGAGTTAGCGTCGATAGAGATCTGTGCCTCGTGACCAGACTTAACAGACTCGTAAAGCTTCTGAACTACTGGCTTGCAAGCGTCGTGGAAAGGACCCATCCAGTCGAGAGCACCACGCTGAGCAGTTGTAGAACAGTTTGCATACATCCAGTCCATACCCTTCTGAGCGAAGAGAGGCATGAGTGACTGTGTGAGCTCCTCAACAGTCTCGTTGAATGCCTCAGATGGAGTGTGACCGTTCTCACGGAGAACCTCGTACTGAGCAAGGAGGAGACCCTGAATAGCACCCATGAGTGAGCCACGCTCACCTGTGAGGTCAGAAGTAGCCTCGCGCTGGAATGTAGTCTCGAAGAGGTAACCAGAACCGATACCGATACCGAGAGCGAGAGTACGATCGAGAGCACGACCAGTAGCGTCGTTGTAAACTGCGTATGAAGAGTTCAGACCGCGACCCTCGAGGAACATAGTACGGAGTGATGTACCAGAACCCTTAGGAGCAACCATGATAACGTCGATATCCTTAGAAGGAACGCAACCTGTGCGGTCAGACGGTCAGACCATGTGATAGCGAAACCATGTGAGAAATAGAGAGCCTTACCAGGAGTGAGGTACTTCTGGAGAGTTGGCCATACAGACATTACTGCAGCATCAGAAAGAAGACACATAACGATAGTACCCTTCTCAGCAGCCTCCTCAATAGAGAAGAGGGTCTCGCCTGGTACCCAACCGTCATTCTTAGCCTTCTCGAAGGTCTTGCCCTGACGCTGACCAACGATTACGCGATAGTCTCGTCCTTGAGAATCTCACGAGCCTTCTCAAGTGGGAATTCCTCACGTGTCATTACCTCTTCGATAACGCCACCAAAATTCATTTTTGCCATTTTAAATACTAAATTTTATAAAACTGTTATAAATAACTTTATTCTATTTTTAAGCGACTGCAAAGATACTAAATATTTCTGAATGATGCAAGAAAACACGCATATATTATACAATTTACAATAAATTGACATTTTTATTGCGTTTTTACTTTCAATCTGGAAGGTAATATGGTTAGATGGTTATAAGGTTGTAGGTTCCTTGATCAGAATGCTATTTGCGGTAAAGACCTGAAAACCTCAAAACCTGATGACCTCAAAACCTTGCATCTCTAAACTCCATTTTGAGTCGGCTTAACTCTGTTTCCTCCCCGTTTTCATCCATACGGGCAAAACGGAAATAGTGGTTCAGTTCATCTTCTTGCAGATGATAGATCCTGAGAGTTTCATTCCAATGCCCCTCGGCCACATAAGCAATCTCCACGCGCTTTATGTCGTGATTACGAATGAAATCGAGAGGGAAGGTATTCATTACATGATCAAGGTAACGAACGGAATTGAGATGCCCATTGACATCAAGATCAGAATATTCCACCTTAAATTCCGTATAATCGGTCATCTCAGGTGTCTTCACACGAGAGACATCCGTTATCGGGCATTCCTTCTCCTTATGGATGAAATTAACGATAGTTCCGTCATTGACCTGGAATATATTCTGAGGCTCACGGGTGACGGTATCAATCATCGCCCATACACTCTTGGCATATCCATATACTTTCTTGCCATCCTCAGAGAGTATCTCCCAATTACGCTTGGTGAAATACTTCATCGCACTCTCCACCCACGTTGTGATCGTGATATGGTCATGCTCACGAGGCATATCCTCAAGTTCGACGGCAAGACGTGAGAGCACCCATGTCTTGTTCATCGTATTGAGATACGACATCCCAAAATGTCGGTTTGTAGAATGCACGTCAGCAGCATTGAGCAAGTCGTTTCCGAGATGCCCAAGACACAACTGATGCTTGAAGTCGCAATGGAATGCGTCGGTGGCGATGTGAAGAGTCTCTAACATTTCTTTCAATTAAGTGAAAAATGAAAAATTATAAAATGAAAAATACAAGTTACAATTTATAGCGAAAACGTTCAGCGAATAATACTAACTCGTATTTTTAATTTTTCACTTTTCATTTTTCATTTATGTATTATGCTTGCATTTCCTCTTCCTTTCTCTGCGCGATATACTGATCAAGTCTCTCGATGCAAGACCTTGTGATAGCGATACGACCAGAGCGGACGAACTGAAGAACGCAACCTAAGTCATTGAGTTGATTGAAGTTATCAAGTACATCACTTGAAATACCAGTCTTCTCAACGATGGTATATGTTGGGTTTACCTCAACAATACGAGCGTCATGACGACGAACGATTCGGCTAATCTCCTGATTGGCAAGTACCATAGGAGTTGAGAGTTTCAGAAGAGAAGTCTCAAGGATGAAGATCTCATCATCAGCAAAACAGTTAGCCTGAAGCACATCTATCTTCTTCTCTATCTGCTTTGTCAGCATCTCTGCCATCTCCTGCTTGCAATAGCAAGTGATGGTATATTTATGTACGCCCGGAGTAGAAGAAGAACATACGTTGAGAGATTCAATATTAACCTGTCGGCGAGTGAATACAGCGGTAATCTGATTCAGGATACCTGCAAAGTTCTCAGAATAGATAATCAGGGTATAGAGAGGGAGACCATCGTGATTGAGCTGAGCACCCTCCCATGCAGGAGTAACAGGACGCGCAACGGCATTTCTCTTGAAAGTCTCATGCTGAGGAGTTCCATTGTTAAAATGCTTCTCAGTAGCCTTACGCTCACGGGCAAGATTCTTCTCGAAAGAGTTGCGATCTATGGCTGCAGCGGCACGTACAGCTGCATCAAAGAGGGCTGTTTCCTCCTCTTGCAACTGCTCGTCGCACTTACCACAGGTATTGCAATCGCCACACTCGGCAGCTCCATAGCGGTTCTCCTCCGAGGGGGAGATATTTTGGTTTGCCTTATTATTTATATTATCGTTATTCATTATCGTTTATATCCTTGATTGGAAAATTGTATCTAAAGCCTCCTTCCCTCGGGAAGGTCGGGATGGGGTCCCTCCCTACTCTACCTCAAACAGCATCTCATCAACATTACCTCCCGGAGGTGTCATTGGAAGGACATTGTCCTCTTCCTTGACGGCACACTGGAGGATGTATGGTCCCTTTGTATCGAGCATCTCACGTATTGCAGCATCGAGGTCCTTACGGTCAATGACCGTCTTGCAAGGAATACCGTATGCCTCGGCAATCTTCTCGTAGTCAGGGTTCACCATTGGGGTGAATGAGTAACGCTTGTCGAAGAACATATACTGCCATTGGCGTACATTGCCAAGGAAGTTATTGTTGAGCATTATCATCTTAACAGGGCATTGCTGCTCCATGATTGTTCCAAGTTCCTGAATAGTCATCTGGAAACCACCATCACCAGCAAACATACATACGGTTCTGTCAGGAGCACCAAAGGTAGCGCCGATAGCCGCAGGAATACCGAAGCCCATAGTACCGCAACCGCCAGAGGTAATGACAGAACGCTCCTTCGTGAACTTGAAGTAACGGCAACCGAACATCTGGTTTTGACCAACATCAGTTACAAGGACAGCCTCATTGTTTGCAGCCTCACTAACCTTACGAACGACCTCACCCATCAACAGAGGTCCTTCCTTAGGATTAAGAGCAGCATCAATAACAAGGTTATACTCCTTTTCTGCGTATGGCTTAAAGCCCTCAATCCAGGTCTGATGCTTTGCAGGCTTTACATATTCAGAAACACTTGCAAGAGTTTCCTTACAGTCACCTACAAGAGCAAGATCCACCCTTACGTTCTTATTTATCTCAGAAGGATCAATATCGAAATGGATTATCTTTGCCTGCTTAGCGTAAGTCTTCAGATTACCTGTGATACGGTCGTCAAAACGCATACCAACGGCAATAAGCAAATCACACTGGTTGGTCATGAAGTTTGGAGCATAGTTACCATGCATTCCAAGCATACCCATGTTCAGAGGATGGCCTGTTGGAGCAGCAGAAAGACCAAGAAGAGTCTGTCCGAATGGAATCTGTGCCTTCTCGCAAAGCTCAAGAAGTTCCTTGTGAGCACCACCAAGCTCTACACCCTGTCCGACGAGCATGAATGGCTTTACAGAATCATTAATCATCTGTGCCGCCTTCTTGATTGCTTCCTGACTTGGATGATGCAGAGGCTTGTATGAACGGATGAAATCAACGGTCTGAGGCTCATACTCGAATTTGGCTGTCTGGGCATTCTTCGTGAAGTCAAGGACAACAGGTCCCGGACGACCAGACTTAGCGATATAGAATGCACGAGCCACAGCCCATGGGATATCCTCCGCACGACGAATCTGATAGTTCCACTTCGTGATTGGCTGGGTAACGCCTACAACATCAACCTCCTGAAAGGCATCTGTTCCGAGCATAGCAGCTCCCACCTGTCCGCAGATGACGACGATAGGTGTAGAGTCAATCATAGCATCAGCCACACCGGTAATGGTATTCATAGCACCAGGGCCGGAAGTAACGATACAGCAACCTACCCTACCGCTAACACGAGCATAGCCCTGAGCTGCATGAACCGCAGCCTGCTCGTGACGAACGAGTATGTGATTAAGTGTTTTCTTATGATCATACAGAGCATCGAATGTCGGCATTATGGCACCACCCGGATATCCGAACAATGTCTCTACGCCCTCATGCTCCAATGATCGCATAAGTGCCTCAGCACCTGTTATTTGTTCCATTTCCTATTATTTTGTTCCGGAAAATCCAGATATTCCAGTAATTTCGGTTATTCCGGACTTTCCAGGATTTCCAGTCTAAATTAATCTATTATACGAACTCCACCCTTATCCGCACTTGACACGCTCTGAGCGTATGCACGGAGAGCCTTGCTGACCACACGCTTACGCTTGAGTGGCTGCTGTGGACGTGCTGCAAGTTCCTCATCAGAGAGCTTCACG
>CACYXI010000234.1 GCA_902778265.1 uncultured Bacteroidales bacterium
GGGGGTGCCTCACGGCAGGGGGCTCGCAGCCCCCGAGAGTGTCCGCCTACCATGTCGTACTCGCCGTTAGCGAATGCAAACATAGTAACTTACAGGACTTGCCATATGCTTTTCGGGAATCTTAATGAATCTAACATATAACTGTTAGGAAATATAGGGAGAGGGGGACTGGGTGTTGGGCGTTGGGGGATGGGTGTTGGGGGATTCGTTCAACATCTATTTCGGAACAAATGCGACATAAGACAACAAACCACATTGGTGATTCGCCAATCTGGTTTCAAAGGAGATAATACATATTTGTCAATATCCCGATAAATAGCCGACGCATAGCAAAGACCATTAGCAAACATCGCAAATCGCGATGTTTGCTCCGTTCAACGGGAAAGCAGTAAAAGATTATCATTTCTGCAAGTTTTTTTTCAAATTTCCTTTGTGATATTAGGATTTTTGTCTATTTTTGCAAGCAAAATCAGCATACGGAATAATTTCATAATGAAAACAATAAAGACATTATTAATATTATTAGCCATACCTTTGCTTGCATGCACACAAAATAATAGTGGCTCAATCAAAGTGGAACCATTCATGGAATATCCACAAGAAATAGACGGAGGTTCCTGCGAATTTTATCTAAACCAAGATGATATGTCTAACAATCGATATATCATGGTTAATGATTTTGCCCAACAGACATATATGAAAATAAATGGCAAAATGGAGCTTCTTTTACTGAAGAAATATTCAGAAAAGAAAATGGAGTATTCAAACGATTCATATTCTGTTACAATAGAAATCTCCTCCCAAAAAGATACAGACAACGAATCTTATACTCTCAAAGGCAAAATAAGCGTCAAAAACACGAAAGGAGAAACTGTCAGTTTTCCTTTTATCGGCCAATGTGGTTGTTAGAGACATCTGCGTTTTTCAAAAATTTCCTTTGCTACATTAGGATTTTTGTGTATTTTTGCAAACAGAATTAACATTCCAGACAAAGAAAAAGAATGGTTATAAAAAAATACATATTCATACTTATATTTATAGGTTGTGGAATTTGTGCTTGCAACAGTAACAAAGACAAGCAAGTTTTAGATGCGGAGTTCCGCATTCTAATAGACACAAAACTTTGCACAGACTCTATAGATTCATTATTTCCATCACCAAGAGGGATAGAGAATCGTAATAAAAGGAGGTTATACCTGCGCTATATAATTCGAAACAATTCCAATGAAGATATTTATCTACCGGTAACATCTTTTTGGGGAGAGCGAACAGATACTGCCGATACAAATATCAAAGTCTATTTTGTTAATGGCAAAGACACTATATACCCTCGTTGCAGAATAGGTAGAGTTCCTTATAAAGAAAAAATTGTAAGTGCAGGAGATTCTATTACTCTCAAAATGGAAATCTCATGCTTTTGGGAATGGAGCAACAAAGACTTCGGTGTAAATACAGACATCAGGACTCTCATATCAAAGCTACATTTAGAATATTATAAAAATCCAGATGATGTTTATGAGGATCTTGGAACTCCAACAATAAAATTCAACTCTATCCCGAAAGAGTATTACGAAATTCCACGAGGTGGTTCCTTGGAGCCATTTCTTAAGCCTTTGAATAGGGTTAATTTTTAGCATAGTATCTTTGGATTTTAAATTCATATTCCCCACACAATCGAGCTTTTCCTTGGCTGTGTGGGATTTTTAGTCCTCCTAAATTCACATTCAATAATCCTTCGTCATTCCTCCTAAGCAAACTCGATGAAACTCCCCTCCTCCACCGACTTTGCACCGACTTTGCACCGACTTTGGTACGGAGGAAGAGCGAAGGAACAAGGGAGGATGAGCGGAAGAAGATATGAGGCACTTCTTGGTTCTACTTTTCATTTTTCCATATCACATCGGCAAAACAACACAACATAACCTAAATTACAAATTGTAAGCATTTTTACATTTTTACATTACAATTTATAACCCAAACAGTTTTTATACGAAACAAAATATCACATCTAAGATTTATATATTTACTTTTTGTTATATTTTATTGCACATTTACAGCATTTTGTCTAACTTTGCACCCGATTTCAAGACATATTGAAAGTAAAAGCACAGTAAACTTAACACAAATAAAAGAGAAAACAAGCAAAAGTTATGAAAAAGCGTTGGATTATCCTTATGACCATTATGGTCATTATCGCCTTTGGCGGTTTGTTCGCCAGCGAACCTTCGTTCGAGTGCGACATGTCGAAGATTGACGGGGCTGATGTTGCGTGGCTCATCACGGCAACCATCTTCGTACTGATGATGACACCTGGATTGTCATTCTTCTATGGTGGTATGGTAGGTGCACGAAACGTGATCTCTACCATGTTGCAGAGTTTCATTGCAATGGGTATCATTTCCGTTCTCTGGGTGGCATTCGGTTTCAGTCTTGCATTCGGCGACGACATTGGCGGTGTGGTTGGTAATCCGTTGACTTTCTTGATGTTCCAGAACGTGGGCGGCGATGTCTATACCACTCCTACTGGGCACATCATGGGCGGTGCGACAATACCTCTGGCACTCTTCGCCCTGTTCCAGATGAAGTTCGCAATCATAACACCTTCACTTATCACGGGATCATTTGCAGAGCGTGTCCGTTTCTCTGGTTATCTCTGGTTCATGCTCTTCTTCTTCGTGGTGATCTACTGTCCATTGGCACACATGACGTGGCATCCAGACGGACTATTCCTGAAATGGGGAGTTGTTGACTTCGCCGGTGGTATCGTGGTACACGCATCATCAGGTATAGCAGCCCTTGCAGGAGCAATCTTTTTAGGTCGCAGACGTGCCTCAACACGCAACTCAGAACCAGCCAACATACCATTCGTTCTCCTTGGTGCAGCAATGCTCTGGCTCGGTTGGTTCGGTTTCAACGCAGGCAGCTCACTTCACGCTGACGGTCAGGCTGTTAAGGCATTCCTCAACACCACTACGGCATCAGGCGTAGCAATGATGACTTGGATATTCTTCGACTGCCTCAAAGGTCGTAAGCCAAGTGCTATGGGCGCAGCAATCGGATGCGTGGTAGGTCTTGTGGCAATAACCCCTTCCGCAGGTTATGTAACCGTTGGCCAGAGCATCTTTATCTCATTCGTCATCACCCTTATCTGTAACACGGCAGTTTACTGGGGTAGCAAGACAAACGTGGACGATGCGCTCGATGTATTCCCAACTCACGGAACAGGCGGTATCTTCGGTACTGTACTGACAGGTATCTTCATTCAGGAAGGTCTCATAGCAGGCACTTGGGAAGGTTTCGTAGTATTCCTCTATCACCTCCTCGCCCTCGTTGTAGTAATCGTCTATACATTCATTATGAGCTACTTCGGTTACTGGCTCATCGACCACTTCATCCCAATGCGTGTTAGCGAGAGAAGCGAGCACATCGGTCTCGACATTTCTCAGCATGATGAACACTACGGCTTGGCTCATGTGGCAGAAAGAGAGATTGCGGAGTACGAGGAGTACGAGAAGGGGAAGAAGTAAGTGAAAAATGAAAAGTGAAAAATGAAAAATACAGGTTAGTATTTTCGCGTATAGAATTACCTGAAAATGTAATCCGTATTTTTCATTTTTCACTTATAAGCTTTTCACTTAACAAGTAGGCATTTTTTTTATAATCAAGAATTAGAGAATTAGAGATTTTTTCTTTTGAATTTATGAGAATTTGAGAAAGGTCGCTTACGCTCCAGCTAATCACGGAAATTTCCAATGCTACGTAAGTAGCAAATTTTCTCTCTTTCGCATTAATTCAATTTTCTCTAATTCTCTAATTCTTGATAAAAAAAATTAAACGTGATTAGCGATTTAACTATTCACTAAAATGTAATCCATATTTTTCATTTTTCACTTTTCACTTTTCATTTATCTACTTTTCATAGAAAAGATTTTGATTTATCACGAAAATTTACTAACTTTGCGCTCGAAAAAACATAGACGTGCGCCAGCCTTTAAGGGCTGACACGCACTTTTTTTCTTCGCACGAGGTGTTACACACGTTGCGCTCGAAAAAACATAGACTTATAATTCGTAATTAGTAATTTTTCAAAATATATGATTCTTTTTTTCAAGACCCCATCACAGAACATCATCGCTACTGAGGTAGATCATAAGCTCAGTCAGGATGAGACTATGTAGGTCCACGCCGTGAAATGATTACTCCTTGGAGTACCAATGCCGTTGAGATTACCCAGAACATGGCTCTCAAGGGCATTTCGCGTATTGAGGAGTATTTCCCTGTTTCCTCTATGGACGCAGAGCATGACCCTATGCTCCAGCGTATGTACAACGGCCTGAACCAGGACATCTTTACCGTAAACATCAAGCCAGAGCCTATCAAGCACGTTGATAACCTTGAGGCTTACAACGAGCAAGAAGGTCTCGCTCTTTCAAAGGAGGAGATCGACTATCTCCACAAGGTAGAGGGACAGCTCGGCCGTCCGCTTACCGACTCTGAGATCTTCGGTTTCGCTCAGATCAACTCAGAGCATTGCCGTCACAAGATCTTCGGCGGTACGTTCATCATCGATGGTGAGGAGAAGGAGTCAAGTCTCTTCCAGATGATCAAGAAGACGACTAACGAGAACCCTAACAAGATTCTCTCTGCATACAAGGATAACGTGGCATTCTCAGCAGGTCCTGAGATTGAGCAGTTCTCTCCAACAGACCATTCACAGCCAGATCTCTACAAGATCAAGAAGGTGAAGTCTGTCATCTCTCTCAAGGCTGAGACTCACAACTTCCCAACAACCGTAGAGCCATTCAACGGTGCTGCTACTGGTAC
>CACYXI010000235.1 GCA_902778265.1 uncultured Bacteroidales bacterium
TGAGAACTGCGCAGACAAGGCTTCTGGTGCTTACACAGGTGAGGTTTCTGCTGAGATGGTTAAGTCAACAGGTGCAGAGTACGTTATCCTCGGTCACTCAGAGCGTCGTGAGTACTATCACGAGACTCCAGAGATTCTCAAGGAGAAGGTTAACCTCGCACTCGCTAACGGTCTAAAAGTTATCTTCTGTATCGGTGAGTCACTCGCACAGCGTGAGGCTAACGAGCAGGAGGCTGTATGTAAGGCAGAACTTGCAGGTTCTGTATTCCACCTCACAGCAGAGGAGTGGAAGAACATCGTTATCGCTTACGAGCCAATCTGGGCTATCGGTACAGGTAAGACTGCTACTGCTGACCAGGCTGAGGAGATCCACGCATTCATCCGCTCTTGCGTAGCTGAGGTTTATGGTGCAGAGGCTGCTGACAACACAACTATCCTCTACGGTGGTTCTTGCAAGGCTTCTAACGCTCCTGAGCTCTTCGCTAAGGCAGACATCGACGGTGGCCTTATCGGTGGTGCTTCTCTGAAGGCTGCTGATTTCAAGGGTATCATCGACGCTTGGAACTAAGCCTTTGGCGTAAATAAATGAAAATTGAAAATTGAAAATTGAAAATTCACATCGCACATGGGATTTTCCAATTTTCAATTTTCCATTTTCAATTTTCAATTCAAAACATGAACAGACTCTTAACATTTATTCTCGCAATAATCTGTTGCCTGGGTATTCAAGCACAGAACCAGAAATTCCTTGACAGTCTTCGTGCTAACGAGCCTGGCAAGGGTACTGTAACCGTGACCCAAAGTCCGGTTATCGACGTGTTGGTTAATGGCAATCCTCAGTCTGCTAATAATGGTGCAACACAACCTCAGCCGTCTGCCCCTACTCCAAATGTAGTTCACCATATACCAACCCCTCCACAAGAAAACAACAGACCGGATGCTACACAGCATACCGGCACAGATATCGCGCGTAACGGCAGCGAAGACATCCAAGGAGAGGATGCCGCCGTTGACACCCGTAAGAAGGTGATGCGCAACAGCTACAAAACCACAGGCTTCCGCATTCAGGTATTCTCTGGCGGCAATTCACGTAACGACCGTCAGAAGGCCGAGAAGGCAGGTACCGACATGAAACGCTACTTCCCTAACGAACCTGTGTATGTTCACTTCTACTCTCCTTCTTGGAAATGCCGTATGGGTAACTACCGCACACAGGAAGAAGCTCGTGCTGTGCTTGCCCAGGTAAAGAAATATTATCCACAGGCATGTCTTGTAAAAGGCACGATAAGTGTGCAGTATTAGGTAAATTGACAATTGAAAATTGAGCTTGGCTATCCCTGCAAACAATTTCCAATTCTCAAAGGTTAATTTTCAACTCGTAATTATCAATTTTCAACTTTCAATTTTCAATTGAGTAAATGCTTGACAGTAACATAGAATCAACAGAGCCATACGTAGTTCCTGAGACTCTTGACGAACTTGCATGTCACTATAAGGAAGTTCTTAAGCTTCTTGGCGAAGACACAGAGCGCGAAGGATTACTAAAGACTCCACTTCGCGTAGCTAAGGCTATGCAGTTTCTAACCAAAGGCTACCGCGAGGATCCAAAGGCCATTCTTGAGAAGGCTCTCTTCCACGAGACTTACAACCACATGGTGATAGTGAAGGACATCAACTTCTATTCCATGTGCGAGCACCACATGCTTCCATTCTATGGTAAGGCTCATGTGGCATACATCCCTAATGGTACGATTACCGGACTTTCAAAAATTGCCCGTGTGGTGGAGGTGTATGCCCGTCGTTTACAGGTTCAGGAACGCATGACGCATCAGATTATGGAGGTCATTCAAGAAACTCTGAAGCCACAGGGCGTGATGGTGGTTATCGAGGCTGTGCACATGTGTATGCAGATGCGCGGAGTGGAGAAGCAGAACTCCGTCACCACGACCTCTGCTTTTGCCGGTATCTTCGGTAACGCAACTACCCGTCAGGAGTTTATGAATCTGATAAATAAGTAGCCCACCCAGTCCCTCCCCAAGGGAGGGCTCCTCCCCCCTTACCCCCTCAAGGGGGAGTAGATACATTTTTCAAATCAAGAATCAACATAATCCCCATAGGGGCAAATACTATAAAACATCCTTCCCTTTGGGAAGGCTTGGTTAGGCTTTATGCGCTTTATTTCATGGAACGTGAACGGGCTTCGTGCCTGTGCAGGTAAAGATGGTGAAAAGGTTGAGAATGGAATAATAGGTTTCCAGACAGCCTTTGCAGAGTTTGATGCAGACTTTTTCTGTCTTCAGGAAACTAAGATGCAAGAAGGTCAGCTCGACCTTTCGTTTCCTGGCTATCAGTCATATTGGAACTATGCCGATAAAAAAGGTTATTCTGGCACGGCTATCTATACTAAACATACCCCATTGAGCGTTAGTTATGGTATGGGGATAGATGAACATGACCATGAAGGTCGCGTTATCACCCTTGAATACGAGAAGTTCTATCTCATTACCGTCTATACCCCGAACTCTCAGGATGGTCTTCGCCGACTTGACTACCGCATGACATGGGAGGATGACTTCCGAGCATATCTCAAGGCTCTTGATGCCAAGAAGCCTGTCATCGTATGTGGTGACATGAACGTGGCTCATGAGGAAATCGACTTGAAGAATCCTAAGACGAACCACATGAATGCAGGCTTCACTGATGAAGAGCGCGAGAAGTTCACTATGCTTCTCAACGAAGGATTTATTGACACCTTCCGCACCCTGCATCCAGACGAGGTGACTTACTCGTGGTGGTCTTATCGCTTTCAAGCTCGAAAGAAGAATACAGGTTGGCGTATCGACTACTTCGTCACTTCCGAAAGACTGAAGGACAGTATCAAGACTGCGGCAATCCACACCAATGTTTTCGGGTCGGATCATTGCCCAGTGGAATTGGACATTCAATTCTAATTTACTATTTGACAATGTACTATGTACTATTTATTTACTATTTTATCAAATGTACTATTTCTCATTCATAGTACGGAAAAAATAGTAAATGTAAATAGCAATAAAAATTAGTACATAAATAGTAAATTGTAAATAGTTAAATAGTAAATAAAAATGCGTTTTTACACCTTATATATAATAGCACTCCTAACATCGTTGGTAGCAAGTGCTCAGGAAAGGACGGTAGAGAACCGCCCTTACTGCGATTTGCGCCCTATGCACTTCGGAGTTATCGTGGGAACGCATTTTCAGGATCTCGAGTTTGAGAACGTAGGACCATTTACATATACCGACGCTGACGGCAATCAGCAGGATGCACTCGTAACCTGCGACCAGAACACATGGGATAGCGGTTTCCACGTAGGTGTGCTTGGCGAGATGCGCATGAACGACTACTTCGCCTTCCGCGTGGCACCAATAATGTACTTTGCCAACCGACATATCGTTTTCACCAACTATAAGAATCTGGACGTGAAAGGCGAATACACCCAGGCACGTCAGGATATGAAGAGCGTTTATGTCAGTTGCTCGCTCGACCTTATCTATGCCGCAAAGCGATTCAACAATCACCGTCCATACATCATGACAGGTCTGGCACCAGCCCTCAACCTCTCCACAAAATCAAACGACTATCTTCAGTTGAAGAAAAGCGACCTTTTCTTTGAAGTCGGAATGGGCTGCGATTTCTATCTGCCTTTCTTCAAGCTACGCCCAGAACTGAAATTCATGTATTCACTCGGCAACTGCCTAAACACAGAACACCTAAAAAAATTAAAGGACAAGAACATGACACCTTATACAGGTTCCGTTAGTTCTGCACGAAGCAGTATCATAGCCCTTACCTTCCATTTCGAATAATGAACATTGTTCAGTACCCACAAAAGGGTATTCGTCACGGCAATATAGAAGAAAAATGCACTTTTTTCGAAAATTTTCTCATTATTTTTAGGTATTTTCGAAAGAAAACATTAACTTTGCACTCATCATTAGAATTAAAACAATATTAACAAATAACAAAACAAAAACATTATGGCATACGTAATTAGCGAAGACTGCATTGCATGTGGTACATGTATCAGCGAGTGTCCATCTGAGGCTATCTCTGAGGGCGATATCTATTCAATCAACCCAGATCTCTGCACAGAGTGTGGCACATGTGCTGACGTTTGTCCTAACGGCAATCTCATCCATTGAGGTTGCCTTTTTTTATTACTGTTTTCTGATCAACTTGTAATAATTTCAATCATACAAGAAACTTTACTCCCTGTTTCTTTGCGAATTAAAAAGTTATTTGTATCTTTGTGGGCGATTTACAATTTGTAACTCTTAATTAGTAAATAGTAATTAGTAAATAGTTAAATAGTAAATGGTAAATAATATCACTCCTACAATCAAGTATATTGGCGTTGATGACCTTGACATCGATCTCTTCGAGAGCCAGTACGAAGTGCCAAACGGAATGGCATATAACTCTTACCTCATCGAGGATGAGAAAATTGCAATCATGGATACTGCCGATGCCCGCAAGGGTAAGGAATGGCGGGCTAATCTCGAAGAGGCTCTTGCCGGCCGTAAGCCTGCATATCTCGTGGCTCACCACATGGAGCCTGACCATGCCTCTCTCATTGCAGAGGTGGTTGAGAAATATCCGGAGGTGAAAATCGTCACTTCAGGCAAGGCTATCACTATGCTTGGCAACTTCTTCCCAACGAAAGACCTTAAAGCCAACTGCCTTGAGATAAAGAACGGCGATACACTTGAGCTTGGCGAGCATACCCTCACCTTTGTTGCTGCTCCTATGGTGCATTGGCCAGAGGTAATGGTGAGCTATGACTCAAAGGACAAGGTGCTGTTCTCTGCCGACGGCTTTGGCAAGTTCGGTGCTCTCTCTTAATGCCGACGAGGACTGGGCATGCGAGGCTCGTCGCTATTACTTCAACATCTGCGGAAAATATGGCATGCAGGTTCAGAAACTCCTGAAAGCAGCCTCAACTCTCGACATACAGATTATCTGTCCGCTCCACGGTCCTATCCTCAAGGAGAACCTCGGATATTACATCGGTCTCTACGACACATGGTCAAAGTATGGTGTTGAGACAGAGGGCGTTCTCATTGCGTATGCTTCTATCCACGGAGGTACAAAGGTAGTGGCTGAGAAGGTGGCGGAGATGTTCCGTGAGAAGAACATTGGCAAGGTGGCAATAACCGACCTTTGCCGCGATGACATGGCAGAGGCTATCGAGGATGCTTTCCGCATGAACCGTCTTGTACTTGCCGCTGCAAGCTATGATGCAAGCGTATTCCCTCCAATGTACGATTTCATCCATCACCTTGAAATGAAGGCTTACCAGAAGCGTAAGGTTGGTATCATCGAGAACGGCTCTTGGGCTCCAACTGCTGCCAAGACTATGAAGAAACTCCTTGAAGGCTGCAAGGACATCGAGATTGTAGAGCCTACCGTTACCATCTGGAGTCGCATGAAGGAGTCAGACATCCCTCAGCTTCAGGCACTTGTGGATGCTATGGTATAAAGGCAGACCCCTCCCCCAGCCCTCCCCATAAAGGGGAGGGAGTGGTTAGACAATATCTGTTCTATGGCTAAACGTAAAAAAAATCCCAGCAAGAAAATAAAAAATAAAAATATCACAAAAAAAGATATTCTTACATTAGTAATCTTTATCGGAATTCCTATTGGATGGCTTTTATTTATGTTGGGAAAAACTGCAGTTGGACTTATCCTTTTGCAAACACATGGGACAAAAACAAAAGCCGTAGTTAGTTCAATGGTTATTTCTTCAATAAAATATGGACATCCAAAATATCTATATGTATTCCAATATGAAGGCAAGGAATATAGCGGAAACTCCTTAATTGAAGAAAAAGACACATACAGAGTAGGTGATTCTATAGATGTTTTATTCTTGGATTTCTGGCCAACAATGAACAGACCGACATATTATTATAGACAATGTTTTGGCAAATAATTGCCTAATCTCATAGCAAGATTTTCCCACATTACCAAGAATTTTCCTTGATAGTGTGGGATTTTTCTTTTATCTTTCCTGTTTCTTTCTCGATTGCACAGGATAATATTCTGCACTCGTTATAGATCTTAGTACAAACAAAGCATATTTTCCTGAAGTTACAGAATTATTTTGCAACGAAATAATTCTTTTCATACCTTTGCACCATGAAAATAACAAGAATACAATAAAAAAACAGGAACGTATGACAAAAAGAAAGATGAACTTAAGTTTGCAAGTGAATCATTCTTTAAAGGCGATATTACCGAGGGGGAACTACATCAGGTCGCAGCGGACTTGCGTCGCTATGGCTGGAAGAAACAGAATGATGCAGGAATTACCTTCATCCCATCAAACGATTTCTCATTCTACGACAACGTGCTCGATACAGCATTTACCTTCGGTGTGATACCAGCGCGTTATCGCGATCTGAGACTTAGTCGCATTGAGACATATTTCGCAGCCTCACATGGTTATCAGGGGGAGAAAGGCGACGTAAAGGCTCTGCCCATGAAAAAATGGTTCAATACCAACTATCACTATATTGAGCCAGAGATTGACGATAACACTGTATTCGCAATTAGTGACTACTTAAAACCTGTGGAGGAATACAACGAGGCAAAGGCGGCTGGCTATCAGACTGTCCCCGTACTGACAGGTTCATTTACTTTCCTATCTCTTGCAAGATACACAGGCAGTAAGCGTGCCAAGGATTTTGCAAGGAAGGGGCTGAGTGGGTGAGTTTTGCGGAACCGTCTTTGGTTCTCGAACTTAATGATGAGCAGCGCAACCTCTTCAAGGCTATTTATTCAGATCTCATTGGTCGAATAAGAAAAGAAAGCGGACTGAAGATTTTACTGCAAACATATTTCGGCGACATTCGCGAGGCGTACTCTGACGTTATAGAACTTGGCTTTGACGGCATAGGACTTGATTTCATCGAGGGACGAAAGACACTAGAACTGACACAAAGCGGCTTCCCAAAGGATGTATTGCTCTTTGCCGGCATCGTGAACGGCAAGAACATCTGGCGTGCCAACTATACAAACAAGCTTGAGTTGCTTAAGGAGATAGAGAAAGTCGTGCCAGCAGACAATATCGTCATCGGCACATCATGCTCGCTATTACATGTGCCATATACAGTAGGCTCTGAAGAGAAACTACCAGAAGAAATACTACGCCACTTCGCTTTTGCCGAGGAGAAACTCACGGAACTTTCTGATATTGCCAATGGCAATGGTCTTCAGGAGAACAAGGCGCTATTTGCAAAACCGCGTACC
>CACYXI010000236.1 GCA_902778265.1 uncultured Bacteroidales bacterium
CGAGAAGATCATTTCTGAGATTGTTCCTACATTCTCTATCCAGTCTCGCGTTTGCAAGGCTATCGCTGACGAACTCGGCATTCCAGAGGGTACTCCTATTTCATATAGAGGTGGTGACCAGCCAAACAACGCTCTCTCACTCAACGTGATGAAGCCAGGTGAGATTGCTGCTACAGGTGGTACTTCTGGTGTTGTATATGGTGTACTCGGTGAGGTGAACTATGATAAGCTCTCTCGCGTAAACACATTCGCTCACGTTAACCACAACCAGCCAGACACACGTCTTGGCGTGCTTCTCTGTATCAATGGTACTGGTATCCTGAACGCTTGGGTTAAGCGTACAGTTGCTCCAGAAGGCATTTCATACGGTGAGATGAACGATTTGGCTGAGTCTGTTCCTGTAGGTGCAGAGGGTCTTTCTATCATCCCATTCGGTAATGGTGCAGAGCGCGTTCTCCAGAACGAGAACCCAGGTGCTTCTATCCACGGCATCAACTTCAACATCCACAAGAAGGCACACATCATCCGTGCTGCTCAGGAGGGTATTGCATTCTCATTCGCTTACGGTATCGAGATTATGCAGAAGATGGGTATGGAGATCAGCACAATCAAGGCAGGTCACGCAAACCTCTTCCTCTCTCCATTGTTCCGCAGAACTCTTCTTATGGTGCAGGTATCGGTGCAGGTATCTATAAGGATAGCGATGACGCATTCAAGACTCTGAAGCACATCTCTACCGAGGCTCCTGTTGCTGAGACAGCAGAGTACAAGGCAGCTTACGAGCGCTGGAAGAAGGCACTCGGAAAGTAAAAGTAAATGAAAAATTAAAAATGAAAAGTGAAAAATACGAGTTACAAGCCATTCGTTATGAACGGAAAAAGTAACCTGTATTTTTCACTTTTCATTTTTTATTTTATAATTTAATTTGAAAAACACCATGTTTTTTCACATTTTTTGACGAAAACTTTTGATATTTAAGTAAAATTGTTTATTTTTGCAGCACAAAGTAAATTTTACATTTATTGATCATGAACAAAAACACATTAACATTAATAACATCACTTCTCTTGACACTTTCAGCAAGTGCCGAGGACATGGAACTGAAATTTGAGAGTTGTGACATGGGAATGAAGAACCACACAGATGCGTGGGAACAGGTTTATAATTCTCTTATCGAGAACAGCAACAACGCTATTGTCATGAAAAAGCCAGAACAAAGCGTAGTGATAAACGACATGAGTAGCTACAATGCCACCATGGCGAACGTCGAGTCACGCAATTGGGTGGCTACGCCTGAGGCTGTGGAAAAGTACGGCTACTACACACCGCTGAGAGAGTTCGAGTGGTCAACAGTACCACTCATAGCTTTCGGATTCACAGCCAAGGCTAACAAGAAGAATTTCCGCGCCGCACGAAACAATTTCATTCCGGCATACGAGAACCGCTTTGATGACAACCTACAACTCGCACCACTCGTAGTGGCATCGGGACTTAACTTCGCGGGCTATCAAGGCCGTAGTAACACGGGCCGATACCTTGCCAGCGGTGCATTGTCCTATGGATGGTGCGCGCTCTTCGTGAACAGCATAAAATATACAGCCAAAGAGATGCGACCTGACGGCTCAACTGCCAACTCGTTCCCTTCTGGCCATACAGCTACGGCATTCACCGCAGCCACCATCATGCACAAGGAATACGGATTGACACGCTCACCATGGTGGTCAATCTTTGGTTACGGATGTGCCACCACCACAGGTATCATGCGCACGCTCAACAACCGCCACTGGATAAGCGACGTGCTCGTAGGTGCAGGTCTGGGTATTATATCCACCGACCTTGGATATATGTGTGCAGACTGGATCTTTAAGAAGAAAGGCATCAACCGCGAGCCATTGAATAACAATTCTGACCTATGGCAGAACCCAAGCTTCTTCAAGCTGGAACTGGGAATGCAGTTGACCAACGACCTCAAGTTGCCAACCAACACTTCATTCCTCACCACAGCCCAACTATACAACTACGGTGGTGCATATCTTGATGATGACTACTACACCATACAGCGCAACGGAAACCCATTCCGCATACCAGACGACTATAATGCCGAGGAGCGTGAGTTCAACAACTATGCATCTGGCTCTCCTGCATACGCCGAAGGACAGACACCAAGGATTAAGATCGGTACTGGAACCACCGTATCAGGTGAGGCCGCATATTTCATCAATAAGTTTGTTGGTGTCGGAGCTCGTGCACGCATAACCACCGCGCCTGTTACAGGCGAAGGATTGTATGCCTATACCGAGGAAGACGGAATGCTGCTACGTAACAAGAAATCCGCATCTGTGTCAGAAGTTTGGTCACTCGTTGATATCAGCGCAGGCCTGTACCTGGCATTGCCTTTCAGCGCAAAACAGAACATCGGCATCAAGGCTCTATACGGTCGTCGTTTCTTCGGAAGCCTCAACCTCATAGCTGCTTGGGATCAACATTACATTAACACAAATACCAATGAGACAGTAGCAGTCACTATGTACGGTGACGCAATGAAGATAGATAGCAGCAACAGCGACAACTTCACGGTAGGATTGCACTACACATACGCCATGAACAGCGGTATGGCAATATCTGCATTTGTAGATTATGACTACTCAAAGCCTACGTTCGATGTGGAATACTCTCCATACCACAACGATCTGCTACTCATGGCGACAAAGCACTCCAAGTTCAATTTCAAGAACAAGATAAACTCACTCACCATGGGAGTGGCGATGTCTGTAATATTCTAACCCTAAAGAAAGCACAAGACTATGAACAAAATACATAACATCTGCAAGGCAATCATCGCAATCACCATCTCTACCTTCATGGTGTGCGCTTGCGACAGTACTGCCAACGACATAAAGATAGAGGCAATTAACGGACATTACGACGGTACCGTCATAGTAGGACTTTACGTGCCAGATATCATGGTAGAAGCCGAAAACACATACCTCAGCAACGGCGACACGCCTGCACTATGCTACGATACTGTGAGGACTACCATCGACATGCAGTTCTTCAATAACAACCAAGTGAAGATTAGCGTTGATAAACTTAGAGACGTTGAATTTTCAATACCGTTCCTTGACGAAAACGGTAATGTGCGCGACATATACAGCGAAGGGTATCTGGCATATATTTATAACATGACGCGCTCGCTTCGTGACAAAGGAGTAATAACGCAGAAGGAATTCGGCAAGTTCTACGAACTGATAGACACCTTGCGCGATCATCTGACGGTGAGCAGCGTACATACCAACCTGATGCCTATGGTGGAGCGAGGTGCCATGCTTGCCTCACACGACTATGAACAGAACTCATACTACACGCAATTCAACCTCGATCAACTCACATACCAGCGCACCCCCGAAGTACTCAAGCCTTTTGAGTACATCAAGCAGGTGTTGCTCAACAAAGGCATAGAAAGCGAGGAACTCAGTCGTCTTGACGCCCAGATACACAACGCTATTCCTACCAACGGCACAGTAACGGACGGATGGGGATGGTGCACCGTGGCATACTCCAACTATCAGGCGTGGGTTGACATGCACCTTGAGCGTGCCACAGGTATGCTCGACGTACTCAGCATAGCATTATTTGGAGCAGCTCAAGACTCAAAGGGCGAGACTATATACGATACTTCCGGACGTATGAAGGCAAACAAGCCTATGTGGTTCGTCGTTATGTATGAAGGCCAAATAGAAGACACGGGCATATACAAGCCTCTGACGGAACAATGAAATACGAGGTACACAAAATAGGACTATAAACCTTAGAAACTATAACTTTGGCTTTACGAAAGCCGAAGAATAAATAACATGAATAGTTGTGTTCATCCGAGCATCAAACTATTCATGTTATTTTTTGTATCTATAACCGTTGTTTTTCCTATGTTCTTCCACTCTTCCTTCGATGATAATACCATAATAATACCATTATATTACCATAATAATACCATTATAATACCATAAAGTATTGTATTATGATGGTAAAATAATGGTAACTTATATGTATTTTAATCGGTTTATCTTACCACCAAGAACGAAGGAACTTAAAAGCCAGAGCCTCCGTTTTGCTATCGCGAGGGTATTCTCACAATAACTTTTCCTTGATTTCTTTGGCGATATTGTAATTTTTGGGCGTTGATTTTTATCTTTATGATAGTTGGTGTAACAGTCCATATTCTTATACTCGGAATATAACTTATCCATATGGTCTCAAAGGTATCGGATATAATTTTTTTGTTAATCTTTTTGGCAATTAGGGCAAGGCATATTTATTATAATCTTGGAATGGTGTGTTTTCGTTGCCTACCTCTTTAAGTTAATTTTTCTTAAAAGTGCAGTTTGCAAGGTTGCTTGTTGCACAGAAGTGCGGAAAAATGAGTACCTTTGCAGTCCGATTATTATGGGGCACACTTAGAACCCCGCGAGCGATGGTGTTAATAGTCATGCGTTTGGCCGCGCAGACGGTTAGTGAATCCGCGTTCGAAACAATTGTTTTTTAGTAGTATTTTTAAAAAGATTTTAAAGTTAAATGAACACTTTAAGTTACAAGACAGTCTCTATTAATAAGGAGTCTGCCAAGAAAAAGGTGGCTAAGATACTTCGTGGTAAGTACAAGCCAACATTCACACCAAATGCTGATTGTGGTGACAACGTAATCCTCATCAACGCAGCTAAGGTGGTTTTCACTGGTAAGAAGGAAACTGACAAGGTTTACACTCGCTACACTGGTTACCCAGGTGGTCAGCGCTTCAACACCCCTGCACAGCTCCGCACAAAGGACAACGGTATCGACAAGATGCTCCGTCATGCTGTTAAGGGTATGCTGCCAAAGGGTCCTCTCGGCCGTAGCCTGATGAACAACCTCTACATCTACGAGGGCACAGAGCACAAGCAGGAGGCTCAGCAGCCAAAGGCAATCGATATTAATCTGTACAAATAAAAAATTTTAGGAAAAATGGCAGAAGTAATTAATGCAATCGGTCGCCGTAAGAGCGCTGTAGCTCGTGTATATCTCACAGAGGGCACCGGTAAGATCACTATAAACAAGAAAGATATCACAGAGTTCTTCCCATCAGCTATCCTGCAGTATGTTGTTAAGCAGCCTCTGCAGCTTCTTGAAGTAGCTGAGAAGTATGACATCAAGGCTAACCTCGACGGTGGCGGTTTCACAGGTCAGAGCCAGGCTCTCCGCCTCGCTATCGCTCGCGCACTCGTTAAGGTTGACGCAGAGGATAAGAAGAACCTTAAGGATCACGGCTTCCTCACTCGCGACTCTCGTGAGGTTGAGCGTAAGAAGCCAGGTCGTCCAAAGGCTCGTCGTCGCTTCCAGTTCTCTAAGCGTTAATACAGAGAGCTCCGGTTTTTCCAGGACATCCGGATTTTCCAGATTTTCCGGTTTGCCGGGTAATAGTTTAGTATCTAAACCAGCGAGATCCGTATGGCTACTCACTGGCTGATTCTAACAAACAATAGAATTAAAAAGAAAGTAAACAACTCGTGCCACATATAAAGGCACACCAAAAACAAAAGAAAGACAATGTCAAGAACAAATTTTGACCAGTTACTGCAGGCAGGCTGTCATTTCGGCCACCTTCGTCGCAAGTGGAATCCAGCTATGGCTCCTTATATCTTCATGGAGCGCAACGGCATCCACATCATCGATCTCCACAAGACCGTAGCTAAGGTTGACGAGGCTGCAGAGGCACTGAAGAATATCGCAAAGTCAGGTAAGAAGATCCTGTTCGTCGCTACTAAAAAACAGGCTAAGGACGTTATTGCTGAGAAGGCAACAAGCGTAAACATGCCTTACATCAACGAGCGCTGGGCTGGTGGTATGCTCACCAACTTCCAGACAATCCGTAAGGCTATCAAGAAAATGGCGAACATCGACAAGCTGATGAATGACGGTACATTCAGCAACCTCTCAAAGCGTGAGCTCCTGCAGATTACTCGTCAGCGCGCTAAGCTCGAGAAGAACCTCGGTTCTATCAGCGATTTGACACGTCTTCCTTCTGCTTTGTTCGTTGTTGACATTTGCAAGGAGCACATCGCTATCAAGGAGGCTCAGCGTCTCGGTATCCCTGTATTCGGTATCGTTGACACTAACGCTAATCCTAACGAGGTAGATTACGTTATCCCTGCAAACGACGACGCTAAGGATTCAATCGACACAATCCTTTCTGCTTGCTGCGCAGCTATCGCTGAGGGCTTGCAGGAGCGCAAGGTAGAGAAGGCTGACGAGAAGGCATCTGCTGAGCAGGCTGAAGAGGCTGCTGAGGGCAAGAAGCGCAACTCTCGTGCTCGCAAGGAGGAGGCTCCTGCAGAGGCAGCTGAGTAAAGCATACTATAACATTACTAAGCAACGCCAACGTGTTGCTTAGTAATGATTTGTCGTTATCACGTAATGTTCCACGATGATGAGTCGTCATCTCGTAATCACGTGATAACGACAAATATATTAAAAACTGAATTCTTTTTTAATTTTTAAAACCCAAAGAAACAATATGGCTATTACAATGGAAGCCATCAAGAAGCTCCGCGCAATGACAGGCGCAGGACTTGCTGATGTAAAGAAAGCTCTCACAGAGGCTGAGGGCGATATGGATAAGGCTAAGGATATCCTCCGTCAGAAGGGTCAGGCTATCGC
>CACYXI010000237.1 GCA_902778265.1 uncultured Bacteroidales bacterium
TCATCCCACAGAAGAGTGCCAGCCGTATCGAGTCCCACAGCATATCCTTTGGCATTTTCAGCCTTGTAAACCTGCTTGCCAGCTGCCTTGTACTCACACTTGTTATCATAGAATCCGGGAAGTGCATAGTGCATTTTCAGAGTCGTCTTACCCTCAAGTGTTGAAGGACAGTTCAGATTCTCCAATGCCTCATAATAATGATTGGTATCATCAATCTGCTCGGTCATGTCACAGTCTATTCTGCCATCGAGCGATGCCATCATGTGGCAAATGGTATATGGTCTCATAGCTTTTGTGCATTAGATTTCTTTGAATATCTCGTCTATCTCCTTGCGTTTCTTCTCCGGATGCGGACAGTCGGGAGCAATGTGGCCAATGGGAACGATTGCCACAGCCTCGTAGCCCTCTATAGGGAACAGGCGCTTGACGGCTTCTACATCATAGTTGCATACCTAACAAGAGCCGAGCCCACGGTCAGCAGCAGCGAGGCAGAGATGCTCCACGGCAATACCGAGGTCGATGTCGCCATGGTTCTTGTTGTCGTCTGTGCGCACCCAAGAGTCATTCGGACTTTTGAAGCACAGCACGAACATCGGCACGTTGGTGAACCAAGGTCGGTTATAGCACTGCCGCACCTTTTCTTTGCCCTCTTCCGAAGTAACTACCAGAAAATTCCATGGCTGGAAGTTGTGCGCCGATGGTGCCAACCGCACACAATCCATGATATACTCTATGTCAGCCTCGCTGACCGGCTCTTCCGTGTACTTGCGCACGGAGAAGCGCTTTGTTGCTAATTCTTTAAATGTCATGCTTTTCGTTTATTAATGAGTTCTTTTAATACATCCACATCTCTTGGAATTATGGTCTTATAATGAACCATGGAATGACAGTTGGAACATAAAGGAACCATATCCCTTTCCGGGACTAATTCATACTCTCCTTTTCTTTGGGCGATTGGAACTTTATGATGTACTTCAATGAATCCCTTACCTATTTCCCCATAGACTGTTTCAAAATCCAATCCGCAGATGTAGCATTTATAGCCCCATCGTTTCAGGCACCTTTCTCTTGCCTTCTTGCTCCTTTCATATCTAATGCTTGTTTGATCCGTGCCCCTTCCCTCTGTTATGGAACGATCTTCATCATCCCATTGAGAGGATTTCTCTGAACTTTGCTTCTTTACATCTATTGGACTAATTCCATTCTGCTCACAGTAGAAGTCTATAAATAAATCTAAGCATCTCAACGATATATAGCCGTTCTGTTCTGTTAGCCATTCTTCATGACTTTCCATTATGTGAAAGTATTGCCCTAATTGATAGACAGTAAAGTCATTACTATAGAGTGAAGAGAAAGAACTGTCTAAATGAACACGAATAAAATGAGGCAGGGATAAATCCGCAGCTTGCATTAAGTTGTAGAGATTTAACCCATTAGCCTTTTGCTCACTTTTCAAGAATTTTCTAAATTCTTTCTTTCGCTTCCGTTCTTGGTCACTCAACATTATCATGGAATTACTTCTTGATAATAATGTAATATAACACTACTTCGTCAGGATAGCGCGATGCCACAACATTACCGTCAAGATAGTCAAGATTCATGTATGTAGTTTTAGATTTCCACCCTCCACTTATACCATGATCTGGTCTTATCTCAACACTACCACCATCTTCTGTCTCTATCTTAAGCCAGCGAGGATGTTTAGCATCGTGAGAAGAGAAATCAGGAGCGACATCAAGGACTTCTTCAAAGAGACTCTTTGTATAGTTGTCAGCTTCCTTTGCATTTGGGAAGTTGCTGCTAATATACGTGTACTCGTTGAATCTCTCGTTCTCGCACTTGCGCTTCGGAGAATCAAGTTGGAGAATAGCACTTTGGATGTTAAATCCAAATAAATTCCTTAAGTCATCTATAAGATAGACTAACATAAGACTTGATAATGCACTGTTAACATACATATCACTGAAAGTGATTCTAACTTTCTTATGCCAGAGAATGTTTTTCAGAAGGTCTAAGTCTGATGATTGTAGTGCCGCTTTTGCAATGATGTCCCTAAAGTAGTGTTTTATGGTCATTTGCATTGCCTTCGTTTCACCTTGGCGCACAACTTCTGCTGGATCGACCTTTAAAGTTGGCTCCTCTTGCTCCTCAAACTTGATGTCTTGTCCATCTGCAAACATCACATCACAACCTTTTCCCCAATCATTTGAGAAAGAAGTTGCATCTGCGTTATTTGTGAAATAACGAGTGATACCTTGTCTGTTCTTGACTATCAAAGCCGTCTGAATGTTACCAAGGTCTTTAATAAATTCAACTTGACAATCTGGGAACTTATTGTCAAGGTCAACAAACGGCATCTTCTCAACGACAGTTGTATGAAGTTCCGGATGATATTCTACTTTGATTGAAATTTCCTTATCATATTCAGCAGCTCTGTTGAGTAGCTTACCCATTTCGGAGCGGACACTTATCCAATCCGTAACAGAGTAATTACCTGTTCTATCAGAAACAACAAAAGTGATAGCTTTCGTTTCAGAGTCTTCTATAGCTTGTCTGGCAATGTCATGGAGTGACTGATAAATCACTTTTGCATTTGGACTGGTTCGTCTTACACTTTCAGGGATAATGACTTCTTTACCTTTCTGCTTCTCAAGCCAATCCATGGCAAGACCTTTAGACAGCTTATCGGCTACCCTGTAGTTATTCCTATCTATCAAGCATCTTGCACATGCTCCGCCGTCAATCTCACAGCGGCATGTGTATTCAGAGAGCATATGGCGTGCTATATCAAATATTTTCTCGCACTCATCAGGCTTTGTAAAGTGAAGAGAATATCCACAACCGCCCTTTGCAGTATCAAAGATGAAGAGTAGAGTTGCATTGTCTTCCTCTTTTACTCCGTAATCAACTTCATTTTCGTCAATGCCAATGAATTCTGCTAAAGCTCTCTTTAAAATAACTCCCAATGAATAAGCTAACCTAACATCCTTCTCAAATGACGGGTCATCCATTCCCTTTTGGAATCGGAATACGGAATAGCAAGTATAATGGATACCAGTTAAAACCGCCTGACGTGCAATGTCATTTTGAAAATTAGCATCACACTTATCTCCCCATAGTCTGTTATGCCCGTTATTGAAGACATTTGGTAATGTTGATTGATTGGCAACTTTAGACCATTCGACAGCTGCTCTACCACAGCGTTTGCAGAATGCAAAGCCATGACCTGAGCCTGCGTTCATAAATAAGATCCTGCCTGTTTCTCCACTGCCGGTTACTTGGCACATGTTGAGTTTTATAGCCTTCTTCCAATCTGCTTCCAACAAGACAGGACGAATGTCATAGTATTGTTTCTCAGTCTTCTCTTCTCGAGACCCATCTACAGATTGGTCAGTTCGGAACCCCACAGGTTCGTATGCGAGAGTATATCCCGTATGTTCTCTGTCAAGAATGCCATGGAATGGATTTCCACATTTTGGACATATTCTTTCAGGCTCTCTGACTCGTGAATACTCAATATTACCACAGTGTGAGCAATAGTAGATTGCTTTGTTCTGAGTATTTTCGTTATAGGCACCAAAAAGCATTACGCCTGCTGATACGTAATTTTTCTCGTTAACCACTACAGTTTGCCCAGGGGCATACTCGTTTAGAGCTGTCCTGATATCGCGACTTGCGGTTGTTGCACGCCTTAAATCTTGAACTTGCTTACGTATACTTGCTACATCCTGCTTTAATTTAGGCTTGTCTGCTTCGTTAGCTGCCTGCAATTCACTTTGCGTCTTGTCAAGTTTGTTATACAGACTACGAAGTTTTGTAGATTGATCCCTATCCATGAAGTTGAATGTCACAACGTCTGTTGGCATGTTGGCATTTGGCAGAAACTGTTCTTCAGATAAGAAGTTAAGTAAGTTCTCACGCTTAACATTGTTGAGTTGGTTGCTGATTGCTATTGCTGCCCTGTTGTCCTTCTTCTTGTCTTCACCTCAATTCCGCAACCTTACTAATAGTCTCAGGGCATTGCGGTCAAAACCGCCCAGAATGCGATTTCTCTTGTTCAAACTGGCTTTTTGCCATGTCCT
>CACYXI010000238.1 GCA_902778265.1 uncultured Bacteroidales bacterium
ATGATCGTACTTCTCGGCAATGAGGCATCCACGGCATTCTTCTCCCTCACAAGGAATGAGATAAAGGCAACTCCTGTAGTTGTAGGCATCAGAAGCAATAACATCATCAGACTGCCAAAGGACAAGAACATCGACATCAGGACATGGGAACCCAGATCATACTCCCTTAACAAAGACTACAAGGACTACAAGATAGTGGGCGGATACGTCTATAAGCTTGATATACCTGTCAACCTCGAACTGCTCCATACTCTCTACCCAGACAGGGACTCAATAGTGTTTCTCTCTGACAACACGATAGGCGGCGTAACGCTGAAGGCGCATTTCCGTAAGGTGATGAAGAACCACCCTCACTACAAGATCAGCTGTATTGACGGTCGTGGAATGTCGTTTCAGGAGGTGAACAACGCCATTCACGAGATAAGAGGCAAGAAGGCGATTATCGTAGGCACATGGCGAATGGACAACTCGGAGACGCTGACTCTTGCAAACACTACGGTGTCATTGGGTAACAGCAACAGGAAGATACCTGCAATATCGCTGTCAAGCACAGGTCTTGGCGACTGGGCAATAGGCGGATACATTCCGAATTTCCGTAAGGTAGGCGCGGAGCTTGCCGATGATGTAATCCAATACGAGCAGACAGGACTCGCTCCGGGGCTTCACATGCTCGAAAACACCTATCAGTTCGACTACAACAAGCTGAAGGAGTATAACATACCAAAGGACCTGCTTCCAGAAGACTACACACTTGTCAACGAGCCTGAAAGAATAATAGATGCAGATTGGTTTCCATGGGCAGCCGGAATATTCTTGTTCCTCATAACGGCACTTGCGATATCGCTCCACTATCTGAGTCTGAGCAAGAAACTGGAGAAGAAGCTTATTGACCGTGGTCACGAACTGGAGATAGCACGCGACAATGCGGAGAAGGCAAATGCCATGAAGTCGGCGTTCATCGCCAACATGAGCCACGAGATACGCACTCCGCTGAATGCCATAGTAGGTTTCTCACAATTGCTCACAGAGCCTGATATTCCGCTCAGCGATGAGGAGAAAGTGGAATACGGTGGCTATATAAAGGTGAACAGCGACACGCTTCTGAATCTGGTGAATGACATCCTTCAGATTTCAAAGATGGACGCAAAGAGCATGGAGTTCAACATAGTGGATACCGATATGGTTGAGATATGCAAGACTGCCGTGGAGTCGGCAAGGGCAAACCTCAGCGAGGACGTAAGCATTATAGCAAAGTTGCCTGAGCATCCTGTTCCTGTACAGACTGACGTACTGCGTCTGCATCAGGTGTTCAACAACCTGCTGACCAATGCGAAGAAATTCACAGAGCACGGTACGATAACCGTGGCTATAGAGGATTCTACGAAAATAGACGAGATACGCATAAGCGTTACCGATACAGGCTGCGGAATTCCGGCTGACAAAGCGGACTTCGTGTTCCAGAGATTCAAGCAGATTGATTCCTTCAAACAGGGAACAGGTCTCGGTCTCCCGATCACACGCAGCATAATAGAAAACCTTGGCGGACGTATCTGGCTCGACACAGAGTACCACGATGGTGCAAGATTCGTCTTCACGCATCCGATACGCCAAAAAGAATAAGATTTGGAGGTTAGAGGTTAGAAGGTTAGAGGTCTTAAAACAATTGAAAATTATTCGCTGAAGCTCATCAAGCTAAAGCAAGTGAGAATTGATAATTGAAAATTATTTTTTTAATATCATCTTAATTTCAAGAGCGTTCCGACCTGAAAACCTTAAAACCATAAAACCTTAAAACCCATCAAATTACCCCAATAATCTCCATACGATAAGTATGAATAAGCTATTGAACACACTCATAGCGCTTCTATTCTCTGTTTGCATTTACGGACAGAAAGACATAGAGCCACTCTCGCGAGGTGCCGTTGCGATACCTTGCGAGAAGGGAAACTTCATCTCATGGAGATACCTTATCACAGACCCTGAAAGCATATCTTTCGACCTTATGCGCGACGGTGAGCTTATTGCATCCAACATAACGAAGACAACATGTGTAACTGACACCCTCGGCACAAGCACGAGCCAATATATCCTCATAACAAGAAAACTCGGAACAAAATACGCAAGCAAGCCTCTTAAGGTTTGGGACAAACCGTATATCTCCATTCCTCTTGACAAACCAGCAGAAGGCGTGGCTCCTAACGGAAAGGCATACACCTACACGCCAAACGACTGCTCCGTAGCCGACATAAACGGCGACGGTGAGTATGAGCTATTGGTAAAGTGGGACCCTTCCGACTCTCACGACAACTCACAGGACGGTCATACGGGACGTGTTTATCTCGACTGCTACAAGCTCCACTACGGCAATACAGAGCAATACACTGGCAAGCCGATCTGGCGCATTGACCTCGGTCCTAATATTCGTGCCGGTGCCCATTACACCCAGTTCCTGTTCTACGACTTTGATGGTGACGGTAAGGCTGAGCTCATGTGCAAAACCGCCCCTGGCTCTAAGGACGGCAAGGGCAAGTATGTCAGCAAGGCTGCAACCGACAAGGAGATACGCAAGACAAACGATAAGATTTCATATGCTATGGCAAACGGCCGTATCCTGCATGGTCCTGAGTTCCTAACCGTTTTCTCAGGTATTGACGGGCATGCCATCCATACGGTTTACTACAACCCTAACCGCGCCTTTGGTCTTGGCGGAGAACCTGAGTATGACGGTAATGGCTGGGGCGACCGCTCTCCACTACAAGGCAATCGTGGCGACCGTTTCCTTGCCTGCGTGGCATTCCTTGACGGTCCTGAGAATACCCCAAGTGCGGTATTCTTCCGTGGCTACTACACCAAGGCATACGCATGGGCTGTGCAGTTTGACGGCAAGCATATCGTTGACAAATGGTTCCATAAGAGCGAGACACCGGGTGAGGGTATCTACGGACAGGGAGCCCACGGCATAGCCGTTGGTGATGTGGATGGTGACGGATATGACGAGATTATGTTCGGTTCGGCAGCCCTTGACCATGACGGCACGACGCTCTACACCACAAAGCTCGGACATGGTGATGCCGTTCATTTGGCAGACATTGACCCTGACCGTCCAGGACTTGAATACTTCATGCCACATGAGGTAAAGCCTTTCGGCGTTTCCCTTCGTGATGCACGCACAGGAGAGATGCTCTTCCGTGAACATGGCGAGCGTGACACAGGTCGTGGACTGGCTGCTGATATTGACTCTCTGCATCGTGGTATGGAGTTCTGGAGCTCTTCACACAAGGTTGTGCACGACTGCAAAGGCAATGAGATTACAACAACAAAGAACTCTATCCCTATCAATTTCCGTATTTATTGGGATGGCGACCTATATGATGAGCTGATTGGTAATTCCGTAAACAAAGGCGCGGCGGGAGAGACTCCTATACCGTACTATCAGTATTACGTTGCCAAATGGACTGGTCATAACGTGGAGCGTATCAAGATTAACGGTAAGGACTTCAGCGAATGGGGATATTCTACCTCTTGTAATGGTACAAAGGCAACACCATGCCTGCAGGCAGACCTATTTGGAGACTGGCGCGAAGAGATTATTCTATATGATGGTTCTGACAATGCCCACCTGAATGTGTTCAGCACCAACCTCCCAACCCAGTATCGTGTCGTAACACCTATGCACGACCACATCTACCGTATGTGCGTCGCATGGCAAAACGTGGCTTACAACCAGCCTCCGCACTTAGGGTATTATCTACCGGATAGGATTAAGAAGAAGGAAAAGAAATAAAGCCCCCTCTCCCCGTTCCCCAAGGTGGAGAGCCACTATCACCTTCCAAGTCCCCCTTTAGGGGGATTTAGAGGGTCTTTATTTTCCATTTTCTTTATTAAAATTTGGCTATCTCATAAATTATTAGTACTTTTGCGCGGAAATTCATTGCGTTTAAAAAATTATAATATTTAAAGACATAAATCTAATTTATGAAACTTACTGAAATTCTATCAGGCAACGCAAATGTTGCAGAATGGGAAAGCAAGGGTTACGAGCTTCCTAAGTATGATATCGCTTCCTAAGTATGATATCGCAGCAGTAGCCAAGAAGACTCATGACGAGCCAACTTGGGTTCACTTCGGTGCTGGAAATATTTTCCGTGCATTCCCTGCTGCTATCCTTAACGATGCTCTTAACACAGGCAAGTATGACCGTGGTGTTATCGTGGCTGAGAGCTTCGACTACGAGATTATCGACAAGGCATACCGTCCTTATGGGAATCTGTCTCTCCTCGTAAGCCTCCAGTCAAGCGGCACTATCGAGAAGAAGGTTATCGCATCTGTTACCGAGTCACTCAAGGCTGACTTCCAGTTCGCTGAGGACTGGGCTCGTCTCGTGGAAATCTTCAAGGCACCTTCACTCCAGATGGTAACATTCACCATCACAGAGAAGGGTTACAGCGTAGCTCCTGCCGACCTTGAGCGTGGTCTCACACCGGTATTCGCAATGGGTAAGCTCACAGCATTGCTCCTTGAGCGTTTCAAGGCAGGTCAGCTTCCACTCACACTCCAGTCAACCGATAACTGTTCTCACAATGGCGACAAGGTTAAGGCTGGCGTTCTGGCATACGCAGAGAAGTGGGTTAATGACGGTCTTGCACCAAAGGAATTCCTTGCATACGTCAAAGATAACAAGAAGATTTCATATCCTTGGTCAATGATTGACAAGATTACCCCTCGTCCACACGAGAAGGTACAGGCTATGCTTGCTGAGGATGGCTTTGAGGACAACAACACCATCATTACTGAGAAGAAGACCTTTACCGCTCCATTCGTTAATGCTGAGGAAGTTCAGTACCTTGTTTGTGAGGATGACTATACCAACGGTCGCCCACCATTGGAGCTTGGCGGTGCTCTCTACACCACACGCGAGACCGTTGATCAGGTTGAGACAATGAAGGTTACA
>CACYXI010000239.1 GCA_902778265.1 uncultured Bacteroidales bacterium
GAAATGTCCGGGTATGGCGAACAAAGCTCGCATGATACCGACACCCAGCCAATTATCATAGTTCTCAAACAAATACAACACATTCTCGATTCCTGCAAATCCCATTCCTATGCATACGGCATATACAATTCCGTCGAAATGCTCGTCAAAATACTTATTGTTCCTCACCACAAGCCAAAGCATTAGGAATTTGAAACATTCTTCGGGAATAGCAGCCCCGAAAAAAGCCAATCCCAACTGTCCCGCTATCGTCGTGCTTTCCTCACTATACAGACCTATCTCCTTGAAAGGAACGGAAAGCAAGAACGATAACGGAGCGGAAAGTACGCCATAGAACAAAGCCTTCACCAACTGCCATGTCGGCTCCGGATTATTCTTGTCCTTGCGGTATATAATATATATCGCTATAAGTACCGGCAACAAAGCCGCTACGAATATCAATGTATTATTACTAAGCATAGTACTATAACAATTTCATGATTTCAGCCAATTCATTAACTATATAGGTTGGCTTTCTTGGAGGCACGAAGTTGGCATCCCATCTATTATATAATATTGTGTCCAAACCGGCATCCATGGCACCTTCAATATCGGCAATGTAGTTATCACCAATCATGAGCGTGGTCTCAACCTTTGCCCCACTCTTTTCAAAGGCATAGTCGAAGAATTTCTTCGAAGGCTTGTTAGCTCCCGCATCCTCACTGAGGATAACTGTATCAAAATAGTCATAGAGTCCGCAGGCACGGAGCTTCTTATACTGAATCTCATGAAAACCATTACTACAGATATGCAAATGGCATCCTAAGCCCTTCAGATACTGCACCAACTCCGTTGCACCCTTGACCGTACCAGGCTTATTAGAGCAGAAATCAAGGAACTTATCACTTACCTCAAGACAAAATTCCTCCGTAACATTCTCAAGTCCCCTACCCTCGCTCAACGGACGGCGGAATCTCTCCACGATGAGATACTGCCTGTCAATCTCACCTTTATTATACTGAGTCCAGAGGGCGAGATTAGTCTTCCAATAACTATCATAAAAATCCTGTGGATTATCAAAATACCTGCCAAGTGAGAAGAAATCGAAGGTCTCTGCAAGAGCGATGATAGCATTACCCCTCGTATCGTAAAGGGTATCATCAAAATCAATAAATATGTCTTTGTAAGTTTTCATGCCACAAAGGTAACAAATAATTACGAATTGTTAGCAAGCTCACCATGCAAAATGCAAGTTATCCGCTAAATTTAGCAAGTATAAGTAAATTCTTAATTAAAAATCATTCGCCAAAGCAATTTTCAATTGTTTTCGGAAAGTATAAAATTATCTTTTTTAAGCAAAGGATTAATCAAAAATGTTACTTTTTTCCAGAGATCTGTTCCCTTTTGACAACCCAAGTAACAAAATATGCATTTTTCTGCATAAAAACCGCATTTTTTGTAGAAAAAATATTAATTTTGCCGACAAAATGCTACAGGTAAAAAGATTTTAGTATAAAAATGTATAAACTAATCAAGTAAGAGTATTTATGAAAAGAAAACTAACAATGATGCTTCTGTGCATGATGATGGCAGTGACTGCCCTCGCACAATCAGCAATCAGCGGTACAGTTATTTCTGCTCAGGACGGTGAGCCAGTCATTGGTGCAGCTGTAAAAGTAAAAGGTTCCACACAAGGTGTTGTAACAAACCTTGAAGGTAAGTTTACTATCAATACAGAGGCAGGACAGACTCTCGTCTTCTCCTATGTCGGCATGCAGACAAAGGAGGCTACAGCAAAAAACGGCATGAAGGTAACACTTGATGCTGACGACAAAGTCCTTGACGAGGTCGTCGTAACAGCTATGGGTATCACCCGTTCAAAGAAGTCTTTGGGCTATGCTTCTCAGGATCTTAAGGATGGTGAACTCAGCACATCTGGAACAAGCTCTCTGGCTAACGCTATTCAGGGCAAGCTCACAGGTGTAGATATCCGTCAGTCTTCTGGCGCTCCTGGTGCATCTTCACAGATTGTCATCCGTGGTGCACGTTCATTCGACGGCAACAACCAGCCTCTTTATGTAGTTGACGGTATGCCAATTACAACAAAGGCAGACTTCGATACATACGATTCTGTAACAGGAGCTAATATTTCCGACCGTTCTATTGATATCAACCCTGACGATATTGAGAGCATCAACGTTCTTAAAGGTCAGGCAGCATCTGCCCTTTATGGTATTCGTGCATCTAATGGTGTGATTGTTATCACAACAAAGCGCGGAAAGGCAGGTCAGAGCAAGCCACAGATTGTGCTTAACACCAACATTTCTGCTCAGTCTATGTCTCGTGAGTTCAAGCACCAGCAGGTATATGCTCAGGGCAACGCCATAGATAAAGGCTATGACCCAACATCTTCTCAGTCATGGGGACCTAAGATTGCCGACCTTGCAAATGACCCTGGGTACGGCGGCAATACAGACAACCAGTACACTCAGGCAAGCGGCAAGCATCAGGGAATGTACTACAACACCAAGCGTGTTGCAGCAGGTCTTGACGGCTGGACAACTCCAGAGACATACGATAACCTCTATGACTATCTTCAGACAGGTTGCACAGAGAATACGAACCTGAGCATCTCTCAGGCTCTCGCTAACGTCAACTACTCATTCTCTATCAGCAACTCACATCAGGACGGTATCATTCCTTCTACAGGTATGGATCGTTGGGGTGGTCGTGGCGTTGTTGACTGGACAATTAACAAGGAGTGGAAGACCGGTTTCTCTGCCAACTACTCTTCAAGCGAAATCACAAGTGCTCCTGGTGCCAACAACGGTATCATGAACGTGCTCTATTCTTGTCCTGCTGAGTATAATCTCAAAGGCATTCCTTATTGCTCTCCATCTGATCCAACTCAGCAAATTCTCTTCCGTTCTACATCATTCAACAACCCTTACTGGTGGTCAGCAAATGATGAATTCGGTCAGCACACAAACCGTTTCTTCGGCAATGCTTACTTCGAGTATGCTCCAAACATCGGTCTTGAAGGCTTCACTCTTAAGTTCCGTGAGCAGGCAGGTATTGATATGTGGACCTCAAACTACAGCAAAGTAGCAGAGATAGGTTCTGCATACAACAAGAAAGGTGAGATTGAGAACTATGGTTCACAGCACAATGTATTCAACAATACATTTACAGCAAACCTTGACGGTCGTATCAACGAAGACTGGGGACTCAACATCATCCTCGGTAATGAGGTTAACCATGAGAACAAACGCATTTGGGATTATGATGGTACGAATTTCAATTTCTATGGCTTCCCTGTAATGAGTAACGTCAAATCCATAGCAGGCGGTGAAGAAAGCCCAGAATACACCAGAAGCGAACGTACAGTAGGTTTCTTCGGTAGTTTTTCTGCCGACTGGAAGAATATGCTCTACCTCACAGTAACAGGTCGTAACGACTATGTTTCTACCATGCCACGCGGAAGCCGCAGTTTCTTCTATCCTTCTGTTTCTCTCGGATGGGAATTCACACAACTCCCAACATTCCAGAATCAGAACATCCTTACCTATGGTAAGCTACGTGCATCTTACGCTCAGGTAGGTCAGGCAGGTAATTATTATGAAACATACTATTCAACACCAAACTATGGTGGTGGTTTCTATAGTTTCACTCCAATAGCATACCCACTTCCAAGCGGAAGCTCTGCCTATGCTCCTTATCAAACTCTCTACGACCCTAACCTGAAGCCTCAGAACACTACAAACTGGGAGACAGGTATTGATCTCGCTTTCTGGAATGGCAGAATCAAGTTCAACTACACTTACAGCTACCAGAACGTAGTAGATCAGATTTTCGAGGTTCCTTGCGATCCAACAATGGGCTATAAGTACATGATGACAAACGCAGGTCGTATGAAGACAAACTCTCACGAGATTTCTCTTAATGCAGCAATCGTTCAGATGAAGGACTGGGACGTTAACCTCGGCATTAACTGGACAGCGGTTGACAATAAGGTTGTAGAGCTCGCAGAGGGTGTAGAGTCAATCATGCTCGGCGGTTTCGTAGAGCCACAGGTTCG
>CACYXI010000240.1 GCA_902778265.1 uncultured Bacteroidales bacterium
AGGACATGGCAAAAAGCCAGTTTGAACAAGAGAAATCGCATTCTGGGCGGTTTTGACCGCAATGCCCTGAGACTATTAGTAAGGTTGCGGAATTGAGGCAACAGAATAATAAGGTATGCCATAGTCCTCAAACATTCCATTATCAGACTTACGGTGAGCAACGGCAATGACGTTATATCCCAAATCTTTCAGTCCAACAGCCGTATAAGCTCCTACGCTGCCCGTCGCACCAAATATTAATATTGTCTGCATAATTTCCATTTAATCTGTTTCCACTTTGCACCAAGAGTTTACTCCATCCATTGCATCTAGAAGTTTCTTCTCCGTGTCGAACCGCATCACAAGAGTACCAATGGTGTCGTTGGCACCTCGAAACGTATTCACTGTATCACCAGGCTTCACCCACAAGTCTGTTTGTTTTATATAGGGCACAACTTCGGGTGAAATATTAAGTTGTTTAAACTTACCAGTCTTTTCCGAGTGTAATATCACTTCAGCCCAATGCCCATCAAAAGTCTTCTGCTCTATTGTGGGCACAGAGTCGCCAACTGCAGCTCTCACACAGGCTGTAATGATATCGACCCCCGTGCCCATCCGTGCCATCTCTGCGAGGCGATTGCCGCCGCCACGAGGCGAAACTTCCATGATGTACTGCTTGCCGTTCGTCCCAATACGTGTCTCTATATTATAAACAGACGTCTGCATGTGGAGAAGGGTGAGAAGACGCTGGAGCTCTGACTTCAGATATGCTTCTTGATCATCGGTAAAAGTAGACGGCCAAGAATAAGCAGCCGGGACATATTCATTGGTGGCATCCCTGTCAAATCGCTGTGCGGAGAAAGATGTGAAGACTAGCCCGCCATCAAGAGAGAAACTGTCGCTGTCGGACGAGCACCCTTGCTTTTCGATAAACTCCTCGACAATCACTCGCCCAGAGATGGAATGCTCGAAGGCATCCTCAAGGGCGGGCTTCAGGTCCTCAAACCTATCAACACGTGACACGCCCTTGCTGCCAGCCGAATCCGTCGGTTTGACGATGACCGGCCAAGGATACCAGTCTTTTGCCGCAAGAGCTTCATCCATGGATCCAAAACCTTTAGCCTTAGGCACGTTGAAGCCATGTTCTGTGAGGAAAGCTCGAAAACGGTCTTTGTTCTGCAAGATGCATACCGACTCATACGGGCCGAAGGAGGGTAACCCCATTTCGTTTTGAACATAGGAGGCCGTTATCACACCCGGGTCGACTGCAAACGACATGATGCCGTCAATCTTCTTCTCACGTGCAACCTTCAGTACGGCTTCTTTATCCACAATACTCACATCCACATACTCATCGGAATATTTGTGCGCAATGTTATGAGGCAGATAATCACAGGTAATGACATAATATCCCTGCTGGTGTGCTGCCTCAATGACAGGAAGGAGGTAGCGAAGACCTCCAAGAAGCATAAGTTTCTTCATTTGCTTGAATCACTCAATGAGCCATTCAAACAAATGAGCAGCTCACATTATGGTTTATATTTTAATATCCTCGCAGGATTTCCTGCTACTATTGCTTTATCCGATACAGGCTTCACGACAACGCTACCTGCTCCGACAAGAGCGTCTTTGCCAATATGTTTAGCCTTGCCACTGACAAGTACAGAACATTGTCCGATGAATGCTTTTGACTCGACATCTGTGTAAGCACCGACATAAGCCTTGGGTCCCATAAAGGTGTAAGGGAAAAGGTGACTGTCATGGCTGACCATCGCATGAGGCCTTAATACACACCCTTCCTCAACTGTCGCATTACTATCAATCTCACAGTAACTGTCGACCAAGACACCGCAAGGAGAAACATCAGCGAAGCGAGAGATTACTGCGGTCGGATGGATGAGGGATGGTATTACCCCCCTCTATGAATTAAGTTCAAGCTCACTGATTGTTTTATAGCCATATCACCCATCGTCAGGCAAAAGTTCTTGTCCGTAAGGTCTTCACGAAGGAGGTCGGCGAAAGATCCTAAAATAGGAAATCCATGGTCAGTCTCTCCCGTCCGATCCTCATTATAATGATACAGCCCGGCCACATGATAGCCACAGGCCTCTGCCAGTTCAATAAACAGCGGTGTGGCATGGCCTACGCCAAGGAGATAGATGTTGTTTGTATTCATATTTGTTATTCTGCTTGCTCACCTGCTTTAGGAAGTTCGAATACTGAATCCTTATTAATAGTTTCTACCAAATTCATTTGAGGAAGGAACAGACTCTCTATAACAGTACCTTCCGCCTTAGTCAAAATGACGCCTCTGGCTACTCCTACAGAGAAAGTCGCCATATAGCGTAAGAAGAAGACAGGAAGAGTTAGTTTGTTGTCTACTATCATTGAATCAAATGCACTTTTTTCTATTTCAAAGATCGCACTTAATTCCAATTTAAGGAACGTCGTTTCTTCCTGAAGATAACTATACTCACTTATACAGCGAACAAGATGTTCCTTAAAGTCAACAGAGAAAGAGAATCCGGAATTCACCTTAACTTCAATGCCATTCTGAAACTTTCCCTCTTCTGATCTGAAATTGTCTATATGAAGGAACTTAAGTTTAAAAGGTATTTTTTCCATCTTTAGGCTGCTAATGAATAAAAATCATCCGAATCTCCCTTTGAGCTGTGAGCCTTGTAAGTCCATCCCGTGGTATCTTCGTATTTTTCATCAGATGAGAAAACGGAACTGAAATCAAAATTATTCTCAGTGTCCGCACTCTCTATCACTTTATGATTATAGACATGAGTCTGATACATTTGGAAATCAAAATTGAAAACCTGGTTCATCTCATCATCTAAAAAAGTCACGGTCTCCCCATATTTATCAGAGAACAAGCCCTCGAATTCAATTGCTTTAGCTTGGAAAAGATGCGATTCATACATCGCTTTATCCTTCAACAGGACAAAGTAATCATTGTCTGCCGCAGACTGGTAGATACCAATGCTTTGGTTCACATTTGGAACATCACAAAAAAAATTGATTACAAACTTTATGATGTCATTTATTTCATCTTTCATAGCTGTATACCTTTAAGTTTACTAATAATGTTCTCGGCTACTTTTTTATCAGCCTCAGCTTGAGCATGTGAAAAGGAAGTATCCGAATAGTCTGCTTTGTGACGGGATTCCTTAAGCGACTTCATCATTTCGGTTTCTTTAAAGAAGGCAATACCATTTTCTTGCATCTTCTCTTGAAAGAATTTTATCCAAAAATCATGAGATCCAAGGAATCTTCCTCTCTTAATACTTCTGTTATACACATAAGCATCATAGTCTGACTTTCTTTCCCGCTCATTTTTGTCAAACAGCTCATCGATCTTGTACAATAACATTTGATAGCATGCATAATAAACACAATGTATGCTTTCCGTGTAATATTGTCCTTGTATTAGGCAAGAAGCAGCATCAATGTTATGTAAAGACTTATCTATTAGCTCCATATACCTGCTTGCAAAATTAATAATAAAATTCCATCTCTAAGGCTGAAAAACATTATTTAACTATGCACTCTATCACTCTTTGCACATCCTCGTCACTCAGCAGATGGTGCATAGGCAGGCAGATGACTGTGTCGGCCATCTTGTGGGCAGTAGGCAGATTATCGGGAGCTGCACTCTCCAGACCGCGGTAGGTGGAGAACTCACTGATAAGCGGATAGAAGTAACGGCGTCCCCAAACATTACGGTCGCGCATCTTGAAGTATAGCTCATCGCGACTCATGCCGTATTTCTTCTCGTCGACGAAGATGGGAAAGTAGCTGTAATTATGTTGCACGCCTGGCATCTCGTCGAAGAAAGTAATACCCTCTACGTCCTTTAGCGCCTCACGGTATCTCACAGCAGCATGACGGCGGGCAGCTATGGCCTTGTCGACTTGCTTGAGGTTGAGCAGTCCATAGGCCGAGCGTATCTCATCCATCTTACCCTCAATTCCGCAACCTTACTAATAGTCTCAGGGCATTGCGGTCAAAACCGCCCAGAATGCGATTTCTCTTGTTCAAACTGGCTTTTTGCCATGTCCTA
>CACYXI010000241.1 GCA_902778265.1 uncultured Bacteroidales bacterium
CGAGATAAGCAAATTTTATTTGTTTGTCTCGCTTGTTTTTTACCACCTAAAACTACACTATTTATTTGTCTAAATTACATCTTTTAACTCTAAAAACAGAGTTTGTTTGTCTAAAAGTTAGTACTTTTGCACATCCTCAGGAATAATAAGACAAACAAATAGTAATTATGGGAAGACCAAAGAGACTTTATCCGTTGGGTAAGTATCGTCTCCGCACTCCGAAGACGATAGACAAGAGTAAGACCTATCCTATTGAGTTGGAATACACATGGAATAGGCAGGTTCTAAGGAAGTCAGCTAATATATTCGTGAAAGCAGCTGACTGGAATCAGAATGGAAACCAAGGGCGTGGCGAAATACGTTCGAGTTACGGTAATGAGTATAAGAGACTCAACAAGGTGCTAATGGAGCGAGTTGATACCATGGATGCACAGCTTGCGGAATACAATGTCAAGCATCCGAATCAAATTACTGCGGAGGTGATCGCTGGCTTCCTGTCACACAAACCACTGACACGAAAAGATCAAGGTAAAGACTTCGCAGAGTTTGTATTGGAACGATTGGAGTCTGAATATTCCCGTCATAAGATTGGACGCAGTAGATATAAGAATGGTATTTGCTGTATGAACGTTTTCACAACCTTCTTGCGAGCAACGAACCAAGGAACATACGAAAAGGACAAGATATATGTGGGCGATATTACCCCAGAGCTGATAGACGGATATATAACTTGGCGACGAGATATAAGGCAGAATGGTGACGAGACGATTAATCACTCTCTGACTCCAATTCTCAAAGCCTGTTCGTATGCTGCCGAGTTAGGTATGATCGAGCAGAGTGTGAATGCCCGTATTCAAGACATGATGATTGTAACCAAACCGTCACTATCGGATGAAGAGAGTGAATTTGATGGTAAGGCATTGACAAAGGAGCAGATGGATGCTCTATTGGAATATTACAAGAATTGCAAGGAACCTCGGCGAAAGGAATTCATGGAAATGTTCTTCTTTGCTTTCCATGCTTGCGGCCTTCGTATTGTTGACGTGATGACACTTCAATGGGGTCATATCAACTTTGAAAAAAAGGAGTTGAGGAAGATAATGATCAAAACCAGCAAACGCCATGTGATACCACTAACAGAACCAGCATTGAAAATCCTGCGTAAGTGGCAAGAGAAGCGGGTGGGATGTCGTTACGTTTTCGATTTGGTTAACGATAACCTGGATCTGAATGATGAGGAAGCTCTATACAAAGCCCGCATTAATGCCACGAAGTGCATTGGCCAATCATTGGCTGTGGTAGGTGAGCAACTTGAATTCCCCTTTAGTCTGTCGATGCATGTAGCCCGTCACAGCTTTGCCGTTATGGCATTAAACAAAGGACTGTCAATGTCAGTCGTGAGTCGCCTACTGGGGCATGGTAGTACTGACATCACGGAGAAAGTATATGCTCACTTCCTACCAGAGACCTTATCTGCAGAAATGGATAAACTGCATGATGATTTGGTAGAGTTGGAACCATTTTAGTCAAAATTAGTGGAAAGAAGTGATACTTCAAGTGTTAAAATGTGGTTTTTCGAAGAATAATTCGTAATTTTGCAGGCTCAAACGATTGGTAAGATGGCAAACGATATAGTATCAGTAAATGAAGTGCAAGGTGAGGTGATCTTTTACCAACCTGATAACACCATGCGCCTTGAGGTTAGATTGGAAGATGAGACAGTTTGGCTGACCCAGCAGCAGATGGTTACGCTATTCCAATCCAGTAAGGCTAACGTGAGTGAGCATATTAGGAATATTTACGACCAAGGGGAATTAGAACAGGAGGCAACCGTTCGGAATTTCCGAACAGTTCGAAAGGAAGGTAATAGGATGGTCAACAGAACGTTAACCTATTACAACTTGGATGCTATTATCTCTGTGGGCTTTCGTGTTAATACCAAAAGGGGTATTATGTTTCGTCAATGGGCAAATAGGACGCTTAAGGAGTATCTGCTACGAGGATATGCATTCCATCAGCAGATGATAGCCATGCAGCGGCAGATAGATGTTCGTTTGGAAGAACAAAATGAACGGTTGTCTGCGGTGGAGAATCATTTGCACGAACATGACCAGAAGTTTGATATGATAGTTAAAACGCCTGAGTTGCCGAATGAAGGCGTGTTCTTTGACGGACAGATTTTTGATGCTTTTAAATTGGTCATGCAACTCATAAAGAGCGCTGAGCATAGGATTATTCTTATTGACAACTATATCAACGAGGAGATTCTGACGATGTTTGATCAACGCGCAAATGGTGTTATTGCCAGTATCTATACGGCAAGAATAGACAGTGCCATGCAACTTGCCATCCAGCGGCATGATGCGCAATATGATCCAATACCAGTTAATGTGTTTCGGATGAGTCATGACAGATGGCTAATTATCGATGAAAAAGTGTATCATTTTGGAGCCTCACTGAAAGATTTAGGAAAGAAATGGTTTGGGGTTTCTTTGTATCAAGATATTACCCCAGAAGAATTGTTGTCCAAAATTAGCTGATGATGTTTCAAATTTCTTTTTTGGCGATAGGACTATCTGTTTTAATGCTTGCAATCGCTTATATTTTCAAAAGACATCAACGAGCAATCCTATGGGCTGCGGCGTTGATACTCTTTATAGGAACTGCATTGTCACTTGGTCTCGGTCTGGTGAAGATTGTTGAGAATGGTGTGGTTAATCAAATCGCAGTATATTCCATAATTCTCTCTTTTATTTGTTCTGCCATTTTTGCTTGTAATGCGGAAAAGGTTCATGCGGCAATGCAAAAGAAAGATTCTGTTTTAAAAATCTCATCAGAATCGCAGCTTGAAGAAAACTCTGAAGAAGATAGTAATCATGTAGATGATGATGGAGTAAATGAAGCTAAAGAACATGTCCAACTTCCCTCCAGACTTAATACACAACTTGCTTGTGAAATATTCTCAAAGGCAATAGAGGCGGGACTGATGGAAGAGAATGGCGACCATTACAAGTGGAAGCAGTCTAAGGTTCTTTTAGCTTATATGTGTGGAAGAATTTATTGCGAGGATAGACCCAAATATGACCGAATAGAAGATAAAACCTTCTGGAAATTTGGTCGAACAGAGTTCTTTCCAGAGTCCGACTTGAATGAATTGTTTGAAGTAACGGACTTAGCGCAGTCTCGACAAAACAGAAAAGACAGCCCTGTACCACAGGGAAGTGACAAAATCGATGAATTATTTTGAGTAGCAGTATTAGCTACTCTTTTTTTATTTATAATCAGGGAGTTATGAGCCTTTGGATAACTTCATCCTAACTTCATCCTAATACCATCCTAACATGTTATGCAGTGTTAGCCAAATTCAGGCTAACACCGTGTCTATGGCAATATAGGTACCTTTGCCGCCGATAAACGCAGACGCAAGTGCACAATTGCTCTGCATAATAATAATCGGCAAAGGACTTGAGTGTGCAATCAAGCTCTGGAGCCATAGCATTTTTAACATGAAGAAAAAAACAAGTGATTTTTCTGAGAAGGAACTTTTAGAAAAGATCCTCTCAATCCTGGCGGGAAAAGAAGATTCTCCTGTCAGAGCGAAGCAGGTATGCACACGTCAACTCTATAGCAATAAGGAACTGATGGACTTGCTTCAAGTTAAGGATAGGTACTTAAAGAAGTTACGTGACAATGGCTATATAGGCTATTCGCGTGAAGGCGATAAGTATTGGTATACGCAAGACGATGTAAACAAGTTCCTGCACAAATTCCATTATGAAGCTTTTGCCACCAATCCAAACTTACCAGAGCGGAAAGGAGGTGATGTATGGTGATTGATACTGACCATCTGGTTAACCAAATCCATGCACAAGTAGAAGGAGTTGCTGAAACTGGCTTTCCTATGGATGTGTTCCCTGAGCGCATACAGAAGATTATCTATGATCTGGTAACTTACGAGAACTACAACATGGAATACACGGCTTCCATCATTCTCTCTGCCTATGCTACAGCCATTGGTAATACCTACCATGTGAAGATTAAAGGAGTTGTATGAACAGCAGCAGTCCGTGAAAAAGGATGGCGAGGTGAAGGAACCGATGGAGAAGCCTCGTCTGGTACAGACCATCATTTCCGACTTCACCCCAGAGGCCATGTTAAGCATCCATTACGACAACCCTCGTGGCATCGTACTACTCGTTGATGAAGTGGTAGCACTGTTCAATTCTGTAAAGCGCTATAGTGCAAAGAGCAATCTGATAGAGGATTTGCTGTCTGCTTATAGTGGCCAGCCGATAAAGGCTGTAAGGAAGACAGAGGCTTTTCCGATAAGTATCCCCCGTCCTTGTATCAACCTGATAGGTGGTGTACAGACCAATATCCTTGATGAGATATTCAGGAAGGAGTATGTTGCCAACGGACTGACCGACCTGTTCGTATTCCCCAAGAACAAGAAAATTCCTGAATGGCAGTTGGGTATAGACCAGAAACAGCACCCTGACACCATGAATACGTGGTCATGGTATGTCAACAAGGTACTGAATATCCCCTTCCAACTCTGTGAAGATGGGGTTACCGCTAATCCGAAGGTGCTGGAGATGACGAAGGATGCCAGGAACTACTTCTATTGCTGGAATAATGAGATTATTGACAGGGTGAATGCCATTGAGGATGACAATGAGGTAGAGAGCCGCCAAATGAAACTCAACGGCAATGCAGCCCGTCTGGCTCTTATCCTTCAGGTGATACGCTGGTCGGCTGGAGAGTGCCAGATGGATGCCATAGATCTGATTTCT
>CACYXI010000242.1 GCA_902778265.1 uncultured Bacteroidales bacterium
GTCCAGCTCTATGCGGTGGTTCTTCACGATGGCATTCACGGCAGCCCATTTGCTGGTGAACACTCCTGCACAATCCCGATGGCTTGTGCTGTGCCAAGCTTATGATAAGTTAAACATTATGTGAACCATTGTGTGACTTTATCCAAAAAACGCCTAATTCAAAATGATTTTCGGGCATTCTTCTCATAAAAACTTTCCATAACGTTATATTATAGTGGCATATGCCAAACTAAAAATTATAACAATATGGAAGAATTTCAAATTGAAAGACTCGTAGAGAGGTGTGAAACCTTCTTGCGAAAAGCTGGATATAGGGAGAGTCTTATATCCAGGTACCACTATGTCTGGAAAGTGGGCATTCAAAGTTACATGCAAGAAAGAAATCTTGCTTTTTACAATGCTGACATTGGGAATGAATATTCCAAGACTTGCTGTGACTCAGACGGACACGTTCGTTCCTTTGATAGAGTCCTTTTGCGTAGCATCCAAATGCTTGATGACATGTTAGCCACAGGATGTATTAGAAAAACTAACAGGACAGCAACAGTGCGAGAGTTTTGTGGCGAAATCGGTAATCATATGCAAGATTTTCTTCAGTATCTTGCAGGAATAAGAAGGAGCAAAGGAACCATTGAAATATATGAACGGTGCCTGCACGACTTTTTGCAGTACCTTACAGACCATTCTGTTCTACACCTTTTGGATATTTCCGAACAATGTGTGGTCGGATTTCTTCAGCCTTATACAAATAAACAAGGAGGATTCAAGTCCCTACGAGGTTGGTTCTCGTACATGGAAGAAGAAGGAGTGATGCCTAATACTTTCATGGAACTATTTGATTCTTTCCCAAAGCTTCGCCGTCATCAAGAAGTTCCGTCATTCTACTCAGTAGAGGAAATCAAGAAGATAGAATCCTCCATCAAACGAAGTAGTGCCGTTGGGAAAAGAAATTATGCAATGTTCTTGCTTGCATCCAGACTTGGCTTACGTGCCTCAGATATTGCACGTCTCAAGTTTAATGACATTGATTGGGAAAAGAACACTCTTACCATTACAACGCAAAAGACGGGCAAGGTTGTTCAGCTACCGCTGCTTGCTGATGTTGGCAATGCCATTATTGACTATCTTAAATATGGACGTCCGCAGTCCAACAGCGATTCTGTTTTCCTGTCCGCTCGCGCCCCGTATACAGAAGCGACAAAACAAACCGTCAGTTGTGGCGTGGCAAGAATTATTACCAAATCTGGAATAGATTACAGCAACAAACGCCATGGCCCACACTCCATGAGGCATTCACTTGCGGGGCTTTTGCTTGGAAATGGAACTATGCTTCCTGTAATATCCGAAGTCTTGGGACACAAGTCTTCAGAATCTACCATGACTTATTTGCAAATCGACATTGCGGATTTGCAGAAGTGTGCATTGTCTGTGCCTGTCACAGAGGATAGTTTCTATAAACAGGGAGGAGGAATGTTCTATGCATAGTAAATATCTTTTCAAAAGTGTCTTGGCTCCATATATACAAAGGTTGTTGGAAATCAAAAGAACTTCAGGTGTTATAGGCACATACAATCATTGGATTTTTAAGGAACTTGATGAATTTGCCATACAATATGGGCTTCAAGAACCTGCCATAACCGAAGACCTGATACAGTCATGGCGTGCAACTCGTACTAACGATTGTGACAGGCGTATATATTTCAAGTTTTCTGCATGGATTCAGCTTGCGACCCTCATGAAACGCAGTGGTATAGAGTGTTATGTGCCCAAACTTCCGAAAAGGCCTTCATCCGAATTTGTCCCATATATCTTTACACCTACGCAAATTCAAGACATGCTCAAAAAGGCTGATGAGATTCGGATTAGTCATTTTATGATAACAACAGGTATCATGGCATTCCCATGTCTCCTAAGGCTGTTATACAGTACAGGTCTGAGAATCTCTGAAGCCTTGTCAATATTGAACGAAGATGTTCAGATTGAACAGCAATATATTCGTATTAGAAGCAGCAAGAATGGTTGTGACAGGTTAGTACCCATATGCGATTCAATGAAAGATTCTCTCTTGCAATACATCCATTATCGGGACCAGATGCCAATTGATGGCATCAATGATGGTAAACGATTGCTGTTTGTGAAATGTGATGGCACTGCTATTAAATCAAATGCAATTAGTAGCTATTTCATTGATGTTCTTAAGCGATGTGGAATTCCCTATATAGGAGGGCATCGTGGCCCACGTCTGCACGACTTGCGTCATACATATGCAGTACATGTACTTGCACAGATGGCTCGTAATGGGACAGATGTCTATGCTTGCCTACCCATATTGTCAACGGCACTGGGGCATCTGTCAATAGCATCTACGGAACAATATGTACGCCTTACGGCATCTATGTTCCCTGAGATAGAAGAACAATGCTCTCAACTTAACTCTTTCGTTTTTCCAATGCAATATATCAGACGATGAATACAAATACAGATTTTGCAGCTTGCATAGTACGTTTCCTTACTCAGTATCTTCCGCATGAGAGGAATGTCAGTTCCAATACAATAGCGTCATATAAGACTGCGTTTGTGTTATATATCAAATACATGAAATCAGAATGCGGGGTAGATGTCTCCAAACTGAAGTTGGAACACTTGACTCGTGCAAGCATCCTTGGCTTCTTGAAATGGCTGTTGATGAAACAAAACAATACACCTGCAACCTGTAACTATCGGCTTGCCGCATTGCATTCTTTTGTGCACTACCTAAAATATGAGGCTATCGATCGTTTGGATGAGTGGCAGCGTATTTTGTCGATTAAGCCATCCAAAGCCGAAGTAAAAGGGCTAAACTATCTTTCACAAGAAGGAATAAAGTTACTTCTATCCCAGCCTGACGTGACAACATGGAAGGGCAGAAGACATCTTGCGATTCTGTCATTGATGTATGACACCGGAGCACGAGTACAAGAAATTGCAGACCTTACGGTTGGTTGTGTAAGACTGGAACATGAGCCATACAGCATAAAGATATTTGGCAAGGGACGAAAAACGAGAATCGTCCCCTTGGCAAGAGAGCAGGTAGTCATCTTACGCCAGTACATGGAAGAGAATGGTCTGTTGAACACTAACAATGTGTCAGAACCATTATTCTTCAACACACGGCATGAGAAGCTTACTCGTGAGGGCGTGTCATACATACTAAAGACATATGCGGATTTGGCACGTATTCACTCGCCTTCCCTTATCCCGCAAAGGATTAGTTGCCACTCCATTCGTCACAGTCGAGCCATGCATTTATTACAGGCCAATGTCAATCTTGTCTATATAAGGGATATATTAGGTCATGTGTCCATACAAACAACAGAAATCTATGCCCGGGCTGATTCTAAAGCAAAGCGAGATGCTTTAGAAAAGTCTTACGCCAAATTGACACCAGACTTAAACACTCCTCGTAAATGGGAAAAGAACAAGGACTTGTTGGAATGGCTGATGGCCCTGAAAAAATAATGCCATTATGCAAAGAGAAAATGTGAAGTAGTATTGTATTCATTTGAATTGCAACTCTATTTCGCATTTTCTTCTCATAATATTTAACTTGTCATAAGCATGGCACAGCACAAACCATCGGGAATGTGCAGGTGTGTTCACCAGCAAATGGGCTGCCGTGAATGCCATCGTGAAGAACCACCGCATAGAGCTGGATGAGTTCTTTGACGAGGACGAGATTGAAAAGACCTCAAAGCGTGTGTTAGAAGCCGAGGCAAGGCGCAGGCTCCGCAAGGAACTGGAGTTTGCCTACCAGACGCAAGGCTATGAAACCAACTATGATATTGAGGTCTGGAATATCAACGAATGGTATCTAACTAAATATTAGGCGATATGACCAACAAGCAGAGAAAAACAATGATTGAGCAATGGGTCACTCAGCTGAACCCTAAAGCCATCCTCCGTGCAGCCGATGCCCGATGTGGGGCAAGGTATGCCGTATATGTGGTAGAGAAGCCAGGAGAGTTCGGGACAAGATGCACCGACTATCTGCCTCTGGAA
>CACYXI010000243.1 GCA_902778265.1 uncultured Bacteroidales bacterium
CACGAATGTGGTTTTGTCCTCGCTATCCACGTTTTCACAGATTGCAACTGAAGGACTTTTATACCCAAGCACACTTGCCACATCCTTACCCACGAACCAAGGTTCATCGTTTATTACCATTGTCCTCACTTCACCGAAGCGGTCATTCTTGAAAACCTGTATTTCCATACTCAATTATTAATTATTCATTATTAATTATTAATTAGAAGTGTGCTTCGCTTGGGCCCATAAACGAAAAGCACCCAGAAAACCGAGTTCGGTTTTCTACCAACCGTTCCTCGGATTTCTGAGTGCAAAGTTACGATATTTCCCTGAATTAAATGGGGACGGGGGGGGACGCGTACCCCCTCTTTAAAATTTGTATCTTCCTATTTCTCAATATCTTGCAAATGTCATTTTTTTTTGAAATTTCTTTTTGCGCGTACCCCCCCTTAAATCATCCTGTCAAGAACGCGCTTCCTGAACTCCACGCCACGACTCATATCCTTCATATCGTTCCATTTCGTGCGAAGAACCTCCTTCTTCCTATCCCACAGTTCCCCGAAACGTGTCCATTTATTGTCAAGTTCAAGCGTCTCGCCAATCCTGTCAGCCAGTCCGCCCAGTTTCCACATCGGCGTATCATCAAGCGGCTGATAATGCTCATCAATCAGCCCCTCCTCAACGGCGATGTCGAGCAGAGCCTTCGCACGCCTGCTCTCCGTCCACGACGGTCGTGCACGCGAGAGCCGGATAACGCCCACCTCCTCATCCATGCCGTCGAGCGCCCACTTCATCTTAGCCGTAGGCGGCATAATCTGCCGAATGACACGTATCGCCACACCGCAAATCCTGCACCTCTCATCGCATCTTATGGGCGAATAGCGCTCGTTGCCCGGCATGAGCCACGCCGCGCCATTCCTATCCACCACGTAGTACTTTAGCAGATACTCCCCGTCAATCTCGGCAAGCACCACATCATCGGGCTGCGCCACGCGATCAATATCAATCACCACATAGTCGCTGTCCGAGATCCCCGCATTCTTCATCGAGTCGCCGCACAAGGTGGTGACGTAAGCCCTGCCGCGCGAGCAGTTGAGCAGCTCCAGAACCTTCACCAGCTCCATACCGTCGCCACCCAATCGCGGACAGCCACAGCTCACGTCAGCATCCACGAAGTTGACATAATCGTCCACCAGTTCGTACACACGCAACCCCTCGCCCCTACTCAGCAGCCTAAGGTTTGACAAATCAATTCTCTTCATTTTCTTTTAGGTATTTGTTATTAAATTGAAAAATCGGCTGCAAAGATAAGCGAAAACTGTCCTGTTATGCGGGACACTTTCGAAAAAACTTCCTTACATTAACATTTTTTGTATATTTTTATTCCCCAATCCATTTTTTTTCGTATCTTTGCAGCATCATAACAATATTATCCATATTAAAATCGAGATGAAAAGAATATCATTTTTACCACTTGCCTTAATGGGCGCAATGCTTCTTGGCAGTTGCGGACAGAAGCAGGAAACTCCATCTGCAAGCAGTCAGGATACCGCACAGGTATCTGTCGGCGACACGACAAAAGCCGTCACCTCCGACACGCAGAACTCACAGACTGCCAATGAGATAAGAAAGTTTGTCTTCGACACCTACACCGAGGTATTCTCTGCCTATAAGGTAGAACACATTAAGGGCGGTAACGGTCCCGACCGCTCCGTCTTTGACAAGAAATTCCTTTCCCAGAGGCTACAGAAAGCCATTGACAGCGAAGAGATGATTGACTTCGACTACTGGCTTCACGCACAGGACTTCACCACTCCCGTTTTTGATATCAAGGATGTGCACGCTACGGACGAGAAAAGCGGTTATGCGGACATCGAGATCAAGGTGTTCGGAGAAGATGATTCAGAAGGTGCAGTCAGTCGCGTGCAGGTCAAGATTGAGAATGGGGAATGGAAGATTGACGATTTCCAGTACAAGGACGATAACGGCAAATACAGAGGGTGGGAGTAACGATACCCATCATATATTAACGTGAGTTTTGACGAATTCAAAATAAACGCATCTTCGATGCTAAACTGACAATAATTACCAATCTTACCAATCTTTGTCCAATAATTATTTTTTATGTTTATGTTTATCTTTATGGTAAAAGATTGGTAAGATTGGTAATTATTGTCAGTTAAAAGCAGCTTGCTGCTTGCTAGTCGCAACCCCACGTTAATTAATACCCCCTAAAATTCAAAAAATGAAGATACAGTACAAGTTGCCGAAACCGATAGTGTTACCCGCAAAGGCAAGGGTATATTCTTTATTGCTCTCACTATTTCTTGCGGCGGTGGCTATGGTTATTTCCTACACTTACAGACCATACATCTATTCTCATCATATCAATGATTTCCATCTGGCAGACTCCTTTTCAGATCTATTCGCCGTGCCAGCGATGTTGTTTTTTGGATTTGCAATAGATAAAGATTTTGGAAAATACACCATAGGCTTTAATGTCACAAGAATATGCATATTCCTTATTCTCTATGAATTACTACTTAGTGCAGTAACAGATAGCTATGATATTATTGCGATCATTGTTTCAGGCGTCTTTACATGGCTCGTCTTGCGATTTGCGATGAAAAAATATAATCAAAAATGATTATCCGCAATTCCGTGATAGCGCCCCGAAGGGGCAAAAGCTCATAGCCCAGGGCATCGCCCTGCGGTATAATGCCAATGAAATTCATTCGCCCTGTAAGGGCAAAAGCATTTATTATTAGCGCTTTTGCCCTTACAGGGCGAATATACTAACCACCTCGTACATAGGGCGTTGCCCTATGCTATGTGCTTTTGGGCTTTCAGCCCGTTCCCTTCGGTCGCCAACCTCTTCGACGTTCAGCCCCCTGTCACGGAATTGCGAACAATCTCTTAATCTCTTAATTTCTTAATCTCTCTTTACTTCTTCTTGTATTTATAGGAACATTCCAGGTCGTATTCCTCATTCTTTGCCGGAATTTTATAATGCATTATATGAATGCTGCCATCTTCATTATACGAAATGTCGAGATATTGTGTAGAAGCATATTTTGTTGTATTCACACCTTCTGCAAATATAGGGCCGACGAGTTTTGTAATTCTTCCTTTTGAGTCATATTCGTGTATATATTCCAATACATCCGTATCACCATTTGCATAGATGTTTGTGATTTTAACTGTATTATGATGGCTATCATATTCACTTATAGACTTTCGATAAAAGCCTCCATTATTAGGATAGTATAAATATGTTGTATCAGCCTTTTCACCATATCCGTATGTGAAAACAGTACCTCTATTATTTCTTTCATCCCCCGAATAGTCGGTTTCTTTTATAAGCCTTTTGTCATTGTCATATTCATATCTTATAGTCTCACGTAGTATGCCATTTTCGTTATACTTATAGCTAACGGAAACATCACCAGATGAGTTGTATTCAGATATGAGTTTATATGACAATTTATCGGAATCGTAGTGGGTAGTTTCTATATCCCTGCCGTTTTCATCATATACATGTTCGTATCTCCTATTTCCATCGTAGAGGAATTCAGCACAGACAGTTTGCCCTTTCTCATCATACCTGTAAATAGAATACGTCTTTCCCTCGCTGGAACGTTTTCCATCCTTCCAGTCATAGCGAGTCCTTATCTCTTCAGCCAGATACTTTCCTTCTCCATTGGTGTATTCGTCATCATCGTCGTCACTTGAGCAGCTTACGAAGCCCAGCCCTAACACCAATCCTAATAACAATGCAATGTCCTTTTTCATTTTTGATATTTATTGATTTATATTTTTTCGCTTGCAAAGGTAAGAATTTCTCTTCTATTCTCCAAATATATTCACTATTTTCTTCTCTGTCACCCTTCGCCTTGTGGTCAAACGGTCAAACGGTCAAACAATTTTTTACATAACCCTACTTTTCACCTTCCAACCTCTATTATTATAATAATAATTAATTATTATTATAATAATAGATTAGAATGCTGATGGAGAGGGGGTATTACTAAAAAACGTTTGACTATT
>CACYXI010000244.1 GCA_902778265.1 uncultured Bacteroidales bacterium
GCCATTGAACTGAATGGTCAGCCACCTCTTCAGGCATACGTTAAGCCTTGTAAGGAGCATCACATCATTCTCCGAAGCATCGACCTTGGCGCGTCTGAGGTTGTTAAGACCTACGAGGAACTTGCTGATTTCTATCATGTTGGCTCTCCATTCTCCATTCCGAAGGCAGCCCTTGTGCTTGCCGGTTTCCAACCGGGCTTCTGCATAGAGAAGTTTGAGTCGTTGGAAAAGCAGTTGGAGGCTTTCGGTTGTGGCATTGAGTTGACCATGTTGTCGGCTATCCCCGCAGGTTCAGGACTTGGCACGAGCAGCATCCTTGCAAGTACCGTTCTTGGCGCTCTGAATGATTTCTGCGGATTGGCATGGGATAAGCAGGAGATTGGTCGTCGTACGCTTGTTCTCGAACAGCTCCTTACTACTGGCGGTGGCTGGCAGGATCAGTTTGGCGGTTTGCTTCAGGGCATCAAACTCCTTAAGACAAAACGAGGCTTCGACCAGAGTCCTACGGTTCATTGGTTGCCTTCAGAGCTTTACACTCAGCCTGAATACCGTCAATGTCACCTTCTCTATTACACAGGCATCACTCGCACGGCAAAGACCTTGTTGGCCGAAATTGTCCGTAGGATGTTCCTGAACAACCACGATGAGATAGCCCTTCTGCGTGATATGAAGGAGCATACGCTTAATCTCTATGAGACGATTCAGAGGAACGATTTCGTGGGCTTGGGCAAGGCTATCCGCAAGACCTGGGCACAGAATCAGGCTATCGACGGAGGTACGAATCCCGCAGGTGTCAAGGCCATAAGTGATATGGTGGACGATCTTTGTCTCGGCTATAAGCTCCCTGGTGCAGGAGGTGGCGGCTATCTCTACATGGTTGCAAAAGATCCCGATGCAGCTGCTCGTATCAGACAGATTCTTAACGCTAATCCTCAGAATGCGAATGCCCGTTTCGTGGAAATGACGTTGAGCGAACAAGGATTGCAGGTTAGTAGAAGCTAAAGACCCACCCCCTTGCCCCTCCCATAAAGGGAGGGGAGTAGATAGTATTTTCTGTTATCCGCATTACCCGAAAGACAGCCTGAAAGGCTAACAGCTAATAGCCTAGGGCATCGCCCTAGGTATATGGAAGTTGATAATTTCGCCCTGTAAGGGCAAAAGCATTACTTCATATTAGAGCTTTTGCCCTTACAGGGCGTTAGCTATTTCCGCTGATTTTCCCTAGGGCGATGCCCTAGGCTATTGGCTTTTGCCCTTTCAGGGCGCTATTGGATGGTTGCGGATATTTATTTATAGTATTTTCGGTTATGGAGTTACAGACCAAAGTAAATATTCCAAAATCATCTTTCAAGATTAATCCGACGGACAAACTTCTGTTCGTTGGCTCTTGCTTTGCGGAGAATATCGGACGACGATTCGTTGATAATCAGTTTGATGCAATCGTCAATCCGTATGGAACGATGTATAATCCTGCGAGTGTTGGGCATACGGTAGAAAGGTGGCTTCTCTCTTCGTCGGAGTGCTCAAAGGGGAATGTTGAAAGGAATAGTGGTAACTACTCCCCCTGTGGGGGTGAGGGGGGCGGCTCCCTCCCTACGGGGGAGGGCGGGGGGAGAGGCCTTGTCGCCATCTTCACCCTCGGCACCAACCATATCTACATCCTGAAGGAAACGGGTGAGATAGTGGATAACTGCATGAAGCGTCCGCAAAGGTTGTTTCGTGAAGAGCAACTGAGCGTGGATGAGTGTGTGGATTATCTGTCAAGGGCGGTGGCAATTCTGAAGGAGAGAAACCCTGAAGTGAAGGTGATATTCACGGTGAGCCCGATAAGATATGCGAAGTACGGTTTCCACGGCTCTCAACTATCCAAGGCAACGCTCTTGCTGGCTGTTGACAAACTCGTATCCGCATCGTCTGAGAGCATCAGCTATTTCCCTGCCTACGAGATTATGAACGATGAACTTCGTGACTATCGTTTCTATCAGCCCGATATGCTTCACCCTTCTGAGCAGGCGGTGGATTATATCTATGAACTGTTTGCCGAAACGTATTTCTCTGCTGATACCAAGGAGATGGTTCGTGAATGGCAACCTATCAAGGCGGCACTCGCACATCGTCCGTTCAATCCCGATAGCGAAGAGCATAAAGCCTTTCTTGCCAAGGTGTCTGCCCAGAAAGACGCCTTTCTTGCGAAGTGGAAACGTTCAGCGGTTAATTAACATCATCCTCACGGATTGTTCTATCAAGTTCCCTTCTCAGGGATGGGATTTGCAACGGATTTGGTACGGACTTGCAAGGGAATTGCAGATAAGTTAAGAGTGAAGAGATAAGAGTTAAGAATTTGAGTTTGTATCTTTGGCGATGGGCCGTACGCCGAATGGCATTCTTCACTATTTTTCCGCTCGTGGCCTTTGATTGGAAAACGTGCCTTAAATTCTTCACTCTTCACTCTTCGTTCTTCACTTATCTGCCTGCAAACTTTGGCTCGCACGAAGTCAAAAGTGCGTGTCAGCCCAAAGGCTGGCGCACGTCCTTCGGTTTGACGAGTGCAAAGTTACAACAATTTCCTCACAATTTCCTCCGAAAACCACACAAGTAACATATTTTTTTTATGTTATTTGCCAAGAAATTGTATTTCGCGCTCGTAACGCGTTGATACACAGGGAGAAATTTTCAGAAGGCAATTCTCGGTAACATATATCAGTTACCGAGATAAGGGAGAGGGGGTGTGAGTGTATTTTTGCTCTAAATATAATAATATAATTATATATTATATTATTATATTTAGAATTTTTTTAGAGATATTTGGGTACACTGGTAGGGTGTCCCTTTTCGGTAACTGATATATGTTACCAGCCTTGTTACTTCTCAATACTTGATATTTGAATAGTGAGTCTAAATGTCAGTGTATCAATAAGATGATTTTTTTTGTCTACCACAAAACAAGGTAATGCCCTTTGTTCGATGGTATCAAATTGCGGTAACATATATCTGTTACTGAAAAGGGTGACTGGGGGTAACTAGTTCACCGAACTCATGTTGTTTCAGGCTCCGCAACAATGCCGTTTGAGCCAGTATAATCGTAGGTTGGATATAAGCCCTTTTCCTTGATCAGCATATCATAATTGTACGAAGGACTTTGGATATAAAGCTCCGTCTTCTCATCCTGAAGAAGTTCAAGAGTCTTCGAAGTATATACTTCGTTCAAGGCTTTCTCAAGAGAATACCCGTAATCCTCCATAAGAAACCTTGCCATTTCGCTGATTATATCATCTATCAACAACTCGGCTATTTGATGTCGTGTAGGTGTCATTTTAGTTTGCATACGGATATTTTCTTTAAGAAATTAAGTGAACGCGATGTTCCAAAATATATTTGTTGGTCGAGATATTTATCTTGTAAGTCAGCAGCTATTGCCTCGGCTGATTCTGCGTGTACTCTCAGCTTACTCAGTTGCAGGGCTACCCCATCATCTGCTATCGGTCCTTTGACAATATCATAGCTATGTGGCTGATACGTATTGCTGCGATTACGATTTCTGTCAATAAAACGTATCCATTCTTCTGTGGCTTTCTCTGGGAAAACCAACGTGTTCAGCTCATTTGACGCAAGTATCGTATCGTCAAATTCGTAGGAAATAACAGTAGGAGCACCACCAAACAGACTTGCTTTCTTTATTGCCATGCGATTAGCAGTCTCTATGTCAGGAGTAACATAGAAACCCTGTCCGAAATCCTTAAAACGACTACTTTTCGTCAAGTCGATTTCTTCAATATCGCAATTAGAACCATGATACACTAACATGATAAAGTACCTCCCTGTTGCTGACATTTAACTATCAGATCATCAACTGTTTCCTCTACATCTTGCAGGTGCTCCACATCATAGAACTCAATGAGGAAAGAGAGCCCATGATATTTCTTCAGGTATGCGTATGCAGCCTGTCGAGTCATCTTAAATCGCGTGGCGAATGTCCTGATAACCAAATTGATGAAAGGAATCTCAAATTCACTCATAGACAATCTGATAAATTATTATATCGTTTCTTCTGCTTGCAAAAATACAACTTTCTTTCCATATTTGCAAGAAAATGTGACGGAATGTTTATGTCGTTCACTTAAAATACGATACGGTTCCGATTGTTTCGCGATTCACACACAACGATTTTGAGGAGTCCGTGAAACACGGAGTCATAAACCACTCCCCTAAATCAGGGTGGTGGTTTTGCGTAGTAAAGAGCAAGGGGGTGGTGAATCGCCACCCCATTGATGGTAACTTCAGTCCCAAACCAGTCGGACGTTTTGTCCGAGTGGTTCACTATGGATATTTGGCATAATGATAGGACTAAAGGGGGGAACGAAACGTGACATCCTTTGATGTTATTGGAAGACGGATAAGATAGCATCGCGTTTCGCGATGTTATCTCTATTTTATTGGGGTTGCAGTTGAAGGGGATGGGGTAACGAAACGTGACTCCATTGAGGACTCCCTGTTTTGGGGACTCGTCAAGGACGCCCTGATTTAGGGCCTCCTCTAAGTTAAACTGCATTGACGGTGTGGTTTCAACCCACACCGTTTGTTGTATTCTGCAAATAAAAGAAAAAAGCTGACACGACAATTTGTCGTGTCAGGTAAGGAATACTGTGTTGCCCAAATGGAAGCACCTACATGAATGCAAACTAACGAAACCACCGTGTTGAATCAGCACCGTGGTTTTCGTTATCAAAAGCAAAGGGGGTAGCAAATCGCGACCCCCTCAAACCTATGCACCGAATTATTGTCAGTTAAAAGCAACTCGTTGCTAATTAATCTCTTAATAACACTCCGCCCATTGGCTGAATTGTGACCTTATAGTTGCCGTTCTTGTCGGCCTTGATCTTCTTCATTACGGAAGAAGCCACTGTCTCGCCCTTCTTCTTCACGTTGTCGGTGTAGATAGTGATTTCCTTACCACCAAACTGAGGCAAAGAGAGGGTTGTGGTGATTGGTTTGTCGGTGGCGTTGAGACCAGCAACATACCATTTGTCGCCACTTCTGCGGGCAAGTATTACCTCCTTTGTTGGGTAGCCCTCAATAAACTTTGTCTCGTCCCAAGCGGTTGGGATAGCCTTCAGAATATCAAGCTCGAATTGTGGGAGTTCGGTGAGGTTATTAGGCTGAATGGCAATACATTGAACGCTTGTCTGGTTGATAATTGCAGAAGCAATCTCGAACACGTCGGTAGTGTAGCGCTGATGACGGCTCTTATTATCCTTACTTATATAGCGGTTCATAATCGTACCGCCCCAGTCCATTGATGCAACGGCATTTCTACAGAAAGGATGAAGCGTAAGCTCGAAGCCCTCCTGCTTTGCGTGATGCTCAGAGAAGAACACGTTTTCAGAGGCAAGGACAGCCTCGGAAGCCACGAAGTTAGGGTACATACGTTCCCATCCGCGAGGTAGCGTACAGCCGTGGAATACAACCTGAAGACCGTGACGGTTGGCATCTGAAAGCAGATCCTCGTATTGCTGCATGGTCTCTTGCTTGTCGCCTGCGAAGAAATCAACTTTGATACCCTTAACGCCGATGCTCTCAAGCCAAGACATTTCCTTCTCACGCTGAACGCTTGTCTTCATGCAGTCGCGTGGACCTTGTGGGGCATCATTGGCATAACCGTTACTATTATACCAGAGAAGCAGTTTCACGTTCTTGCTCTGTGCATACTTGCTGAGTTCAGCGATACGCTCACGACCGATGTTAGTGTCCCAGTAATTATCAACAAGGCAATACTCATAGCCCATTTCGGATGCAGTATCAATAAACTTCACCTGATCGTCGTAATTGATAGAATTATCCTGCCAAACGAGCCAGCTCCAAGTGTAGCGTCCTGGCTTATAGTCAAACTTTGGCTCATAGAGAGGCTTAACTACGTCGTAGCTAACGGTTGTCTCAACGATAGGCTTGAGGTCAGAGCCGATAGTGATAGTTCTCCAAGGGGTCTCGTTAGGAAGACTCATAGCAGGAACGGCAGAGCCTAATCCGTGAAATTCCTCTGGAGAAGGATAAGCCACAGTATAGCCTGTCTGAGGGTTGTAGTCGCTCAGATGACTACCGCAGTAGTTACTTCCAACGCCTGTTTCTGATACGAGTACCCAACCGTCTTCACCTACATGAAAGAGGCAAGGGAAGGTGTAGCCGTGTCCGAAAGCCGATTTCTCAGTCATCGGTGCATCAGCCTTATATTCTTCCTCATAGCTTGGCTTTGTGCTCATCCAACCGAAGTGATTACCACCTGTCTGCGGACAGATGAATGTGGTGGTCTTGTCTGGGAAACGGAAAGAGGAAGCTTCGTTGAGGATCGTTACACGACGAGGCTCATCCTTATCGGTGGTGTGAGAGCCACCGAGAGCGTATTTGTATGCAATATCATTATTGCTCACCTGCATGGTGAATGTCATAGGGTAGGGCGCTTTCTCTGCCGTCATTTCA
>CACYXI010000245.1 GCA_902778265.1 uncultured Bacteroidales bacterium
ATTCTATCGTTTGGGCAAAGAAATCTCTTTGGGGAAATTCAATCTTCTGCCACTTTGCATAAGCTTTAGCTGCACTCGGCATAACCCAAGCAAGTTTGGATAAGACATACATTCTCTTCTTAGCACGTGTCATAGCCACATAGAACAAACGGCGTTCTTCTGCGAATGGGTACTGCTCGCTTCTACTAAGCACGAAGTCTAATATAGGGTCATCCTCAATCAATGAAGGGAAACCGTATGCGCCCTGATTACAGTTGATGAGGATAACATGGTCTGCTTCCAATCCCTTTGCCGAGTGAACGGACAGGAAGAAGATGTCACGCCCAGCTATATTCACCTTAATCCTATTGTCGCTATGGTCTATCTTTCCTTTGAAACCTACTGACACAGCATCATAGTTGTATCTTCCCATCAGGAGTATTGTATCATTCAAAGGCAAGGTTTTGACAATCTCCTCAACAGCCTTCAGCACTCCGTTATCTTCTGACTCACACTTCACGAAGTTGAGGTAAGTCTTCTTTTGGTCGCCCTCTGGTGTTTTAATGGTTTTCTCTTTCTGGGCAGGATTCTTCATCACAAAAGCAGAAGACTTATCTATGAGTGGCTGATGGAAGCGATAAGTCGTTTCAATCTTGCACAACTCCGTAAAGCCAAAGTATTGTTCAAAGTCATAGAACAGTGCCATATCACTTCCTGCAAAACGGAAGATGCTCTGCCAGTCGTCACCCACACAATATAACTTTGTTTTAGGTTTTTCCGAGCGTAAAGCCTGTAAGAGTTTATACCTATCTACAGATATATCCTGGAACTCGTCAACGAGGATATAGTCATATCGTTTCCACAGCCCATCGCGGCAAAGGGCTGTTGCTTGGATGATGGCATCCGTGAAGTCAATCTCGAAATTCTTCTCCAGTTCTGCCTGATATGCGTCGAAGAAAGGTTTCACCACTTTGGTAAGGATGTACTTGTTACGCTTCTCATTGACCGTCATCATGTGACCTTCTTCAGGCGTTAATGTTTCAAGCAACCCATCAATGGTTTTCTCATTGGCTTTCATCAAAGTGATAAAGGAGAGAAGCAGGGTGAACACCGTCTTCTCCATCTGGCGGTTGCGCTGCACCAACATATCATACAACTCTTTGTCGGTGCGCTGTTTTATTGGAATACCATATCTGGTTAACTGCTCAATGATTTTCTGTTCTACAGTCCCATTATGGAAGTCGGCACTTGTTGTTTCAATCAGGATAGTGCCATTCTGTCTATGGGTCTGCCGTTTCCAGTCAATGCCTTCAATGTATTTTTGGTTTGCTATCTTCCAGCCTCCCTTTGTTCCTTCTCCGAACCAACGAGGGGTCTGTCCGTTCCTGTCTATGGCAAAGTGTTCGAGGTAGATGCGTTGCCACTGACATTGTGCATCTTTGAAATAAATGGTGAAGTCAGGCTTATATTGCCGACGTTCAGGAGTCCTTGTATTGATGGGATAATCACACTCATAGCGAAACATGATACCCAATCGTGTCAAGATTGAACAAAGACGCTTTTCTTCTTCGCTTCTGGTGAAGATTATCTTACCATCCACATCTGGGAATAAGGCTTGAATGCCATATTTCTTCCTGTCCTCGAAATATGTAAAAGCGTCGATATAGTCGTGTTCCAGTTTCATAAGAGATTGGAGATTTATGACATAATTATCGACAGCATTCAGGAAATCTTCATCTTCGAGAATCAACTTGCGGAAGACATTAAGAGGCACGTCTGCATCGCATATCGACGGTGCCTGACCTGTCACCTCTGCAATGATATGGTAGGCCAGACTATGGAATGTGCCACTGCTTATTCCTGCAATCTGCATACGTTCTGACAATTCGTTTGCTGCTTTCTTTGTGTAAGTCAGAAGAAGTATTTTTGCAGGATTGATATGCTGCTTCTCTACCAGATACTTTGCTTTACCAACGATGGTTGATGTTTTGCCACTTCCTGCACTGGCTATCACCAGACAGTTGTCTTCGAGCTTGACGATGGAATCCCGCTGTTGTGGGTCGAGTGGATATGTACCCAACACATGGTCAAAGTATAGTTTATTAGCCTCCAATTCCGATTTCACGAACTCTTTGTTATGCGTCTCGCGCTCAGATTCTATCCGTTGAATAACGGCAGGTAGTTCCTTGCTATCGCAATCTGTAACAAACTGTGCATACTTCGGAAAAACGAGGTCAACTTTTTCTTTAATCTCGTTATACGACTCTATGAAGTCTTCAAGCTCAGAATGAGCGAAGTAATGTGCAGGATGGACTAATGTACGGTAATTCTCCATTACTACTGTTGCACATTCCTGTAATTCTCTGATGGCATTGTAGACCTTGTTGTTTTCTTCTTTCTTTGACTGACTATCAGCAAGCAAAGACTTAAAGGAGGCTATGCCTGTTTCCTCAAAGATGTCATCATTGAAGTATTTGTGTCCTTCAAGAGCATGAATAGCATCTATTAGAGCTTGATGACTCACTTTGAAATCGGCTATATCTGAATCCTCTGTCAAATGAATTGGTACGAATAACTCTTCAAGTTCTTCTTTGGCAGTATTTGCTTTTGCCATCAAATCCTTTGCTAATTGTCGGAATTGAGCTTCGCCCCTTCTGCGAACAGCAAAACGTATTATAAGAAAACAGACTATCACTGATATGATAATCAGTAATATCAGGCTTAATGGAGATATGGCGATTATTGCTATATGCATTGATTATTTGAGATTTCATTTTCAACAAGTGACCTCGCATCTTGAAGAAGTTGTTTACTCTCTTTGCGAAGGGCAAAACTTTGCTGTATAATCTTCGACAACTTTGTTTGAATTTGTATTGGGAGAACAGGAACAACGACATTCTCTATTTCAGATGGTTTCCAATGCTGAATAATAGAACCACCAGCATCACGTTCTGCCTGCATCTTTACAATGATGGAGTTAAGTACAAGTGCTAAATAGTCAGGTAACACATTATTATCTTTCACGGTAATGTGAAGGATTGCTCCAGATGTAATGCAATTCATGTCCTCTTCCACTTTGTAGGCGATGCCAACACTTCCATCTTTACTTAACAGAATCGTGTCTTTCTTCGGACGAATGACTGTAGCGTAATCTTTTTCTGAAAGGTGTACATCCGTTTCTGTTATACCGAACTTTGAAAGGTCTTGCACCCTAACAAATGGAATTCCATTATCTTGATATGCATCGCTGCCTGGCTCTACAGATTTCTGAATAGAAGTCAACTCTCCTATTGTAGAGCATGGAAAACCACTTAGATAAGTGGATAGTCTATCGTACTTCGGTTGATAGTATTCAGCATCCAATCTTCCGCTTTTTGCAAAGCTACTTGACATACTCTTATATGTCACACCTCTCTTTGGGTTAGTGCGGCAATATGGATAATTTATGTTTTCAAGTAATATCATCATTGCAATTCTATATTCAGTATTGGCGTTATTTTGTAAGTTGCTGTATATCAACCATTACCCCCCCCCCTAACAAGATGGCATTCTCTACGGTTAATTTGGCTTCGTCAAGCAGATTCTTGGCTTCCTGACGAAAATCTAAACTCTTTTGAATATGTCTGGCAATCTCATCTTGCACATCTTGTTGAATTAACGGCAATGGGATGGAATCTAATTCAGTCCTGCTTATGGCAGACATGATAGCCCCCGAACATCCACGAATCATAAGTTGTTGTACGGGCAAAGACTTAAACAAAGTGAGAAGGGTTTCGGGATTCAGATAGTCTGACTTCATCACATAGAAGCCTGTAGAACAAAGTGCACCATCAAATTCCCTGTGGAAATAAAATGTTGCTTGATAATCAGATAGTTACAAGGTAAATGGTACAAAAAAGTTCACGTAGATATCCAGTAATTTATTGACATCCTATGCTA
>CACYXI010000246.1 GCA_902778265.1 uncultured Bacteroidales bacterium
TAATAGACCTCCTGCTGATTACCCGTCTCCTTCGCATAATGCTTGATATGCTGGCAGGCGATTCGATACGAGGGCAGTTCACTGGCAATCTGCTGCCCGTTGCTTTCTGCCTCTACATTGAAGTAGAAGCGATGTTTGGGATAAACTGTTGTTTGAGTCATAACTGTGAATTTGAAATTTATCGACTAAGCCTGAGTCCCGAGGGGGATGAGATTTTTCTTTTTTTTCTCCGTCTCCTGGAGTGCAAGCTTTTTTTTATTTCCTTCATCGGCTGAAGCATCGCCGTCGGGGTTTTCGATTTTTCCGGTGCCGTTAAAAGTGAAAGATCAAGAGCTCATGACCAGATAATTTCGTGCGTTCTTCTGGAATACCCGGCTTTGTCCGAGTATCAGACAAAACGGGAAGGCTGCCGGAAGAAAGCAAGCGAAATAGCAACGCGGTATTTGGTCATCAGCTCCTTTCACTACCTTTGCACCGCAAAATCAGAGAACCAAGGCGAAGCAGGACTATAAGATGAGGGAAAAGTGGCGAGCACTCCAGAAGAGACAGACGGAGAAAAGCATAAGGCCTTCTCATACATGAAGCCATAAGGCATTCCCGAATGCGGCATCTCATACGTGAAGCCATAAGGCATTCCCGAATGCGGAGCCAAAAGGAATTGGTAAGTGATGGCACAGCAGACCTGCTATGCCGACTCTCCCGACATGCCAGTTCCGTTTGCCGGCAAAGGCCTCACGGGAATGAATGCAGAGGATGAATGGTGCTGCGGTTCATCGTTGGTCCTGCCGAGCGTTTCGGTATATTAGGCATGCCCAACATACCGAATCCCGAGAGCAGGATATGGTCTGAGCAGCAAGGGGAATACTTGTCAGAAGTGTGCGTGTCTGAACAGGACAACCACACTCCTGACGTGTACGACCAGATCCAGACATCCGGCATCCATCCCATGTGAGGACTGTCGGTAAGCGGAAGAGTAAGGCACAGTGACAGCCGTGCCTTACGTTGGCAGAAGGGAAACAATGAGGTTCTTTCATCGGCCAACTGTCGCATCAAAAGTCGGCCAACTGTCGCATCAAAATTTTGCCAAATGACCAAACGAAAACTTGCCAAATAACCAAACGTAATGGGCGGATTGTATTATAAATACATATTTTTAGGGTGCCAATAGTGCCATAATAATAGGTTCACAGTTATACTATGAACCTAAACCGTGATTTCAGTCACGAACCACCCTTGCTAACCAGCAAGACACATTATGGAAGAAGCTTATCTTCCGTAACATGGTATTTGCCGCATCGCGAGAATTAAAGGTCTTTGCGCACTCTGGGACTTTAGTCCAAGTAATACGTTTTTTACTGAAAACAGCCATATATTCCTCGTTGTCATTCTGGATGATGTACTGTGTCATAACCGAAATATAGAAGGTAAAACTTGAAAAGAAAAATTGCCCGTATAGCCCGATAGCACAGCTTGGAAGGACTTATTCGACTGCCTCCTCGTTATCTTTCATAGTCTGGATTTCCATGTTAGTGACAGCGAAGATGATACGGCTGCGCTTCTTGCCATCCTCTTCCCATGTGTCGGGCTTGAAGAATCCGTTGCAGGTGACGTACTTACCCTTCAGGTCGTTCAGCTCATCCTTTTTGCTGTTTGACACCCACTTCTCAACAGGGAGCAATGCAGTCTTGGTGACCTTCTCATCACCCTTGTTCTCGGTGTGGCTTACTGAGAGACAGAAGCGAGCGATGCTGCTCTTCTCAAATTCCTTAACTTCAGGTACTGTAGCGACGAATGCGCTGATTGAAAACTCATTGATCTTTTTCATTTTTCTAAAATTTTAATTGGTTTATATTCAATTTATTCGAGGCAACAAAACGACGCGGAAAAGTGGTGCGACATGGATTTATCTGTGAATACACGTTTTGTTTATTGCCCATAGGCAAAGACCTGTCGGTAAAGAAAAAGGAAGATTCATGGAAAAATCATTGTCCAAGGCCGGTAGGCAGTCCACGGAAGAGCCGGAAATTAAACAGGCTCCCGCTTCGTAACTTCGCGGAGAATAAATGAGTATAACGCCAAGATTAAAATGGAAATGAAAAAGTAGAGTTTACAGAGCGCATCAGCACAGTGCCGGTATAGGAACTAAAAAGAGAAGGGCATACCACGACTGTCAAGTAAGCCAGAGAACGAGCGTGATGGATCACCAACCATGCTCCTAATGTTGACAAGAAAGCCTAAGCCTAACAGAAGAAGCATGAGCCGACCTAAAGGGATGATAACTGCAACACCGATTTAACTGAGACACACAGGAAGAGGGTAGCGAGGAGTGAACCAACAGAAACAACCAAGAACTAATGGAAATCTATGAAAGATGACAGGGAGGCAGAGACCATAGATGAGCTTGTGCCATCGGCTATACGGGCATGAACTGTGACGCAGTACATCAGACAGGATGTAGCCACAAGAGAGTAATGGTAGTAGCAATGAGCCGATAGCTGAGCGGAAACAATGACCAAGATCTGTCAAGACATCGTAATAGCAAATCATCAGGCATTCGCCTCCCCATAAGGCTTGTTGGATAACTATTTTGTGCCGTTACATCCAGAATAATTAGATTTAATACCAAATTATAGTAAACAACCTTTATTAGTAAGGATTTTGGTCGCTTTTTACCATAAAATTTGGTTATCATACATTTTATTTGTACTTTTGCATCGGTTTTAAATCAAATAAAGACAGCATGGTAGATAATATTGTGTCTCTAAACGAATATGTTCAGACTGTAGAGCATTCAAATAGTTATTGGATGGTCCGGACAATGGGCGGTGACTATTATGATGAATTTGTTGAAGGTGGGTTTATAGCTATTGGTTACGATGAGATACTCCTAAGGGAGTTACGTGCAATTAACCTTGAAGATAGAGTAGCTATCACTCAACTGAAACAGCGGGTATCTGAACTATATGATGAAGCCGCTCGTCCTGGACATATTGTCTCGCAATTGCTGAGATTTTGCAAGAGCATCGCCATTGGAGATATTGTTGTACTACCAGGTTACTCTTCTTATAAGTTGGCAATATGTAGAGTGACGGGAGAACCTTATGAAGATGTAAATGCCCATGGTGAATGTAGCTTTGTTAAACGCATTCCTATAGAGGTTATACGCCAGACAACCAGACTTGCTCTGCCGCCAAAGGCGCAATTTATGTTTAACTCTCGGCATCCAATTTCGGATATTACATCATACGCACAGTATATAGATGATACTGTACTTGACTTTTATAACAAAAACAACGAAACTCACATTGTGTTGAGAATAAATACCGATGACGATGTTAGCGTTTCAACATTCTATGCAATTGAGCAGTTGTTCAAGATCACAGAGGGCTTTTGTAATGAACAAGGAATTCTTGGTAGTTCATCGGAAGTAGTGATGAAAGTACAGATGGAGTCCAAAGGAGCACTTCATTTCATTTCTTCAAATAAAGCTTTTCTTGCTTTAGTAGGTTTGGGTATTCTTTTTATCAATGGTGGTGGATTGAAAATCAACCACGGTAATTTCAATCTGGATTTGTCCACCCATGGATTATTTGGAAGCTATAATGAGTACATGGATAGAAAAGCTGACCGCGCTCTAATAGGATCCATTAAGAACTCACTCGATTCTCTTGCCATAGAAACTCCTGGAGATTTTCAGAAAGCCGTTATTGAACTTTATCAAAAGCACAATGAGGGCAGAGAAAAATATTAGGCAGGGAAATAGTAGAAAGGGATTAGCAGCAGTGCAACAGCAATTCCAATATAAACGATGTATCTTTCTTGCCTGCTGCTCATTTCCTTCTTATGACTTATGATGGCTATTAGTCCATGTAGAACCATCATAACCACTGCAGCTATGAGAGAAAAAGTGCCTGCAAAGGCCATAAGGTTCCTAAAGATTTCTGCCATTTGTTCTGTTTTTATGCTGCAAAGATAATACTTTTTCTCCAATTCTTTTATTTCTATAGTTTTTTTTTTTCAAATAGGGTTCCCTCTTATATATAATTGATACTTATATAGTATTTACTCCCTGCGTATTCTTTTTCGCTTCCTTCGTTCTTAGCGCATTATCAAAGAACAAGGAAGCCAGGCGAATTGAAATCACCTGGCTTTACCTGTAAGGGATTAGATTCTTCCTTGTTCCATGTAGGAATAATAGCCACCGTCCGTTACAATTACATGGTCAGTAAAGTGGATGCGCATGATTTCAGCGGCCTTCTTCACGCTTTGGGTCAGCATGTCATCGTACTTGCTGGGATGAAGGCTTCCTGATGGGTGGTTGTGGCATATAGCCATGATTGTGGCATTATTAAGGACTGCTTCACGCATGATGATGCGCACGTCAACACTTACCTCTGTCAGTCCTCCCATGCTGATGCACTCAGCCTTTATGAGTCTGTAGTTATTGTTCATCAGTAGGATGTAGAAATGTTCCGTTTCCAAGTCCATCATCTTCGGTAGCATATAGTTATAGATACGTGTGGCGGTTCCCATATCGGGCTTGAGTGCTGCCATTGCATTCTGCCTGCGTTTGCCGAGTTCTACGGCTGCAAGCACTTTGCAGGCGGTAGAGTTCCGCTGCCAATGAGGATGGCGAGGAGTTCAGCGTCAGAGAGCGATTTCACTCCATACATCTGAAGTTTAACACTTGGGCGGTCTTCGTTTGCCCACTGTCTAATGGTCAGTTTCACGGTTCCTGCCGTGGCTGTCTTTACTGCTGTAGCTGTATTCATAATCTTGAATTTTTAATTGAGTTGTTTCTTCTTGAACTGCTTGGTCTTTGCGAGGAACATGGCCATTCTGACGTGTGCGCCTGCCTGCTCCATCTTCTCACGGAAATCATCTGAAGTCCTGCCCGTGGTGCAGATGTCATCGATAATGAGAATGCGCTTGCCTTGAAAGAAGTCCGTGTCAATCCATACGTTATCCTCGGCTGCATGTTCTCCGCTGATATGAACCTTTTCACGTTTGCCGATAACCTTG
>CACYXI010000247.1 GCA_902778265.1 uncultured Bacteroidales bacterium
AGAACTGGGTAAGCCAATCCCGACATTTGGACAGAAGGAATGGCGCGAGGAACGACGCAAAGCTATTAAGACCATCCTTACAGAATTGCAGACCGCACTCATGGAAGCTAAGGAAGCCCATAATAAGGATATTCTGAAGTTGGGAAAGTCACTTTACCACAAAGCGATGAAGGAAGCAGGGGCTATTATCGAACAGAACAAGCAACTACAAAAAGAGAACGCCCGATTGACTGAAGAAAACGATGCTCTCAAAAAACGGATAGCGTCGATAGATGAGAATGCCATCACTCGACTTCGTGACAAGAAGGATGCAGAAATCAAAGAACTACAGGAGCGAGTTGGTAAAGCTGAGTCCGAGGCTGTACGTTCAGGCAATAAGGCGTATAGTGAACATCAGCGAGCCGAAAACGCAGAGAACCAAGTTCGGAAATTATTGGACATCCCTGAAATCAAGGAAATCTGGGAGGGCATACAGCAGAACAAAGAAGCCTTCTCGAAGCAGATTGACAAATGGATTAAAGATGGTGTCGCAGCTATCAAGAATTATGCAGATGGTACTGACAATGACTTTCAACCTGAAGCTGGCAATGCCGTTGCATGGGGTATCATTGCTGAAGCATTCAGGTATGGCCTTGACCCGACTGACGAAAAGCAACGTATGATGGCTACCGGCTATCTGTTAGAGAGGGTATCATGGGCTGATATCTCGTCAGAATTCATAATTGATCTTACTGCTTCCCGTACCCGACAACTTTGTGATGCAATGACTGTTCCCAAAGATTTGATGGCAAACTTACTCCTTGCAGCAGGTGGAAAAGGTGGTATCTGCACTGGTGGCGGTGGTTCTGACAACGAACTCACCAACTGGGATGGCACAAAGAAACGAAATGGCTGGGGAGTATAATGTGGAGGTCTGTTTCCACACAACATTAAGAGGGGGGGGGTATATTGACACTCCCCCTTCATAATTTGTCACTTTTGCAATCTTGTATGACCGCAAAATAAGTTAAAATCCTTACGAACGGGACATAGGTGCCTGCCCAAATAGGGATAGTTTTCCAAACCACATTCGCAATTACGAATGTGGTTTGACTCACGTTCAGCAGGATATGCGTACAGGTGAAGTGGTAAAATACATTTACTTCCCACTATAATTCCTTATCATCTCCAACAAACCTGTGTTATCGAAAAGTTTGGAGTCTATTTCTTCTTTTCCTGGGGGAAGAATCTGTTGGAATCCTGTATTGGCATACTCATTAAGTGTTGTCATAAGTATATCACAAGCATCATCCAAAGACAGAACTCCCTTATCGACAGCAAGCAGATCTATATCTGATTTGGCAATAAGAGCTGCAAAGATATATTTCTGAATCAAAGTATAATCTTTTCTACCTGTTTCCGTTGACTTCCTTCCCCAAGTGTACATTTCCATACGGAACTTGCGTTTAGGACTTTTCAACGGTGTTCGTTCTCCATAATATAATCCAAGGAAGAAAGCGAAGATAAACACCTCGTAACCTGCATTGAAAATTTTGCCTTTACCATCACGTCCGTCAACAGAACCGCCATGATACTGGCACAAAGCTTCCACTACTGGCTCATAGTAACGCTCCTCGTAGTATGAGTCAATTCTGTTTAACCAAGTTTCATATAATGTAGCCATTTCTTAGTCCTCTTTGATTTCTGTTACTTGTGTATCAATAGTTGCAATATCGAGCTTGTCGAAACTATCTGACAGTTTTCGGATTCTGAATTTCTTACAATTCAACTTCTTCAAAGCCTCACGATCTATCATATATTCACCCAAGTTTGCATCCTTATACAGAAAGCTCTTTGTCACAACGATACATTGTTTGTCTATATTTGCATTTAGACAGTCATAAAACGACTTATCCTTACCTTCATCGAATGATGAAGTAGGAGCATCGAAGATAAGCGGATATTCAGCCTTCCTGCTATCTTTTGTGAGCTCAGATATTGCCAGCAGAATACTGATATGCATTGTAGTAAGTAAAGATGTGTTAGGATTAGTTATAATCTTACCGTTCCTATCCTGCAAGTCAATTGCCAGAATTCCGTTGTGCATATAAATTCTGATCACGCCAGTAAAGTCATCCACATTCAGTTGAGACAAGAACACATTGGCATTCTTCGACAAATTCTTAAGCAGTTCTTCTGTTGTTGATTCTTCTGTGCTCTCAACTGCATTACAGAAATGACGGAAGAACATGAAAACATCATACAAAGAGTCATTTCCTGTAGCTTTCATTAGTTTCTTCTGTTCCTCACGCTTTTTCTGGAGTTCTTCCTTCACTTTAGGAATAATAACTTGAAGAAGTTGGTTTCTTTCTATTCCTGAGGTTTCTCGTTGTTCGTACCATTGGTTTACGCTTTCTATATCGTTGGCAAACTCCAATAGGTTAACACCAGAGATTGAGCTGGCATTGAGTTGAGCAATCTTCTTATTGGTTTTTTCCAACAAATTTTCTCGTTCCGCAATCCCATCACGCCATTTCTGGTTTTGGTCAAACTTGGCTTGTATGGCATTAGGTATTCCTTCTACATCAACATGAGTTCTGCTTTCTTCGTCAGCAAGCTTTTCTCCCATTTTTTTCAGTTCCTCGATATTCTCTGCAGAGAAGTATCTTTTCAGTTCTACTCGCTCATCTGTAGGTTTGGGAGTCAGCAGCTCAATAACATCGTGAATACGTTGTTTGATAAAGTCGTATGTAACAGAATCTTCAGGCGCTTCGGTACCACAGATAGCACAACGATGTGTATGTAGCATGTACTTCATTTTCTCCACATCGTTCATCTTCCATGCAATCTTTTCAAGTTCCGTCTTTGCCTTTTCGGTTTTAGTTTTGTCAAACTCCTCTTCTTGCTTTTTCTTGTAATCTTCCTCTATATTCAGCTTACTCATCAGAAAACTACTCATCTTATGGTTGTACTCATTCAATATAGGAGCAAAGCCCATAAGTATCCACTGCGAATCAAGCAGCATACGACCATATTCTTCATCAATACGACGTTGCAGAACACCTATTTCCCTTTTCCAGTCTTTCTGTTTATCTTGTAGTTCCCTAATCTTGTTGATTGAAGCCATATCGTCCTTTAACCCCTCTAATTTAGCTTCTGCATCTTCATACTCTTTCTTTGTTGAAGAAAGCCTTACTTCATGCTTTTCAAGTTCTTTTGTTAGACGAACAATCTCTTTATTGACTTCTTCTAAATCTTTGGCTTGTTTGGACGCTTTTGCTTTATTTGTTCCCATAGCTTTCTCTGCCATCTTCTCTGCATAGCTGGCAAACTGCTTGAATGGAACAATATCCTTGACATCAGAATAAAGGTCGAGCAAATTCTGTAGTGTCTCTTTATTATCAAATATGTTCAGTTTATCCTCACCTTTGAACAGGTGATACTTCTTAATAACAGCAGGGAATGCCGCATCAGTTTCCAAGACACCTCTTAACAACATATCTTTCTTGTCTTTCCTGCCACCTCTGCAATCAAAGGAGTCATGATAGACGTTAGAGATCTCTGGCTTTCCTGCTTTCTTTGTTACCGTAAAACTACGTTCTATTATTTTGTTCTTTGTGAACTTACCTGTCTCATAAGTTATTTCTATGCTCACATAGACCTTATCTGATTCTCCATCTAGCAGGTTTCTTAACATCTTTGCAGAAATCAGACTTTCCAACTTCACATCTGCTTCTTTATTCTGCTTTGCAGCTTCCGTAGGAGTCAGCACCCAATTAAGAGCTTCAAAGAATGTTGTTTTTCCATCGCCATTAGAACCAAGGATAAGGTTGAGCTTGTTACTGAAAACAAACTCCTTCACTCCATAATAGCTACGGAAATTACATATCGTCAATTTCTTT
>CACYXI010000248.1 GCA_902778265.1 uncultured Bacteroidales bacterium
GACTTACGAATCCATGTTGGGTGGAAGTAAGCTGACTCCAGAACCACGTTCTTTGTTGTCTCGTATGTGCCAGAACCCTTACCGCCGAATACACCAGCGATACACATTGGCTCTTCTGCGTTGCAGATAGCGAGGTCGTGCTCACCGAGGGTATGCTCAACACCGTCGAGTGTAACGAATGGCTGACCTGCGTTGTTGTCCTTTACGATGATCTTGTTGCCCTTCACCATATCTGCATCGAAGCAATGGAGAGGCTGACCGTAAGCCATCATCACATAGTTGGTAATATCAACGATGTTATTGATAGGACGAAGACCGATAACCGTGAGCTTCTCCTTGAGCCATTCTGGTGACTCCTTAACCTCACAGCCAGTTACGCTTACGCAGGCATAGCGTTTACATGCCTCTGTGTTCTGAATCTCAACATCAATAGGAAGAGACTCGTTATCTACCTTGAACTCGTCGCAGTTTGGACGATGGAGACTTGTCTCGTAGCCGTTACGCTTGAGCCATGCGTACAAATCGCGTGCTACGCCATAGTGTGAAAGGGCATCTGCACGGTTTGCTGTGATATCAACCTCAATGAGCCAGTCGCTCTCAAGGTTGTAGTATTCTGCTGCTGGTGTTCCGACCTTTGCATCTGCTGGAAGAACGATGATACCGTCGTGGCTTGTGCCGACGCCAATCTCGTCCTCTGCGCAAATCATACCATTGCTCTCTACGCCACGGAGCTTTGACTTCTTGATGACAAACTCCTTGTCGCCGTCGTAGAGCTTGCAACCGAGGTCGGCAACGATAACCTTCTGTCCGGCTGCCACGTTAGGAGCACCACAAACAATCTGTGAAGGCTCGCCCTTGCCGAGATCAACGGTAGTAACGTGCATGTGGTCAGAATTTGGGTGAGGATCACAAGTAAGAACCTCGCCAACATAAAGTCCCTGCAATCCACCTTTGATTGCCTGAACCTCCTCAAGGGAGTCAACCTCAAGACCTGTGCTTGTAAGGGCTGCTGCCACTTCCTCTGCTGACAGGTTGAAATCAACGTATTCCTTGAGCCATTTGTAAGAAATGTTCATTATTTTATTGTTGTTTTATTTATTGTTCTTTTCCAATGTCTTTCGCCTTGATTGCGAAAAGTCATAAATTGACGTGCAAAGGTACAAAATTTTGGCGACTTTTGAAAAAGTTTTGCGATTTTTTTGTAATTTTGCAGTCCAAATGAGGTATTTTGTTTATTTATCATACGACGGAACTCGTTTTCACGGGTGGCAAATACAACCAAACGGCATTTCCGTGGAAGGCGAAATTGAGCGTTGCCTTAGCACCATTCTCCGAACCCCGATTGACATCGTAGGTGCAGGACGAACTGATGCCGGCGTTCATGCGAGTCTGATGGTGGCTCATTTTGATCTCCCTGAAACACCTATCCCGAATGGACTTTGCAAGGATGGCAAACTGGATTGCGAACAACTTGCCTACAAGGTCAACAGAATGCTTCCTCCTGACATTTCTATTCACAAGGTAGAGCAGGTTTCCGATGATCTTCATGCCCGATTCTCTGCCACTTTGAGAACCTATAACTACTTCGTTCATACCAATAAGAATCCATTCAAGCGTCACTATTCGTATGAGTGTCATTTTGATTTGGATTTCAATAAGATGAACGAGGCGGCTAAAGTGTTGCTTGAATATGATGATTTTGCTTGTTTCTGCAAGTCGCATACCGATGTGAAGACTACTCTCTGCAAGGTTACGGAGGCAGAATGGAAGGACTTGGGTGACGGTTGCTGGGTGTTCGTGGTAAGTGCAAACCGATTCCTCAGAAACATGGTAAGAGCCATCGTCGGCACTCTCGTTGAAGTCGGTCGTGGCAGGATGACAATAGACGAGTTCCGACTCGTAATAGAGGGTAAGAAACGCACCCAGGCTGGCGAAAGTATGCCGGGGAATGCGCTTTTCCTCGTTGATATAAAGTATCCAGGATAAAAAATTATGGTGTACATTGAAAATTGTACTTTGTAAATGGTGCAAAATGAAAATTGTACATTGTAAATGGGAACTTGCTTTAGCTTGATGAGCTTTAGCGAATAAATTGTACATAATATTATGCTTTGGTTATTATTAGCTTTCACATCCGCAGCATTGCTCGGATTCTATGATGTATTCAAGAAACAGGCACTCAACGGAAACGCGGTGCTTCCAGTACTTTTCCTCAACACATTCTTCTGTTCGCTGATATTCCTTCCGTTCATTCTCTTGAGTGCCTACGGAACGTGTCTCGACGGCAGTATGTTCTATGTGCCAGTAGTAGGGTGGGAGGTGCATAAGTACATTTTGATTAAGAGTCTCATCGTACTTGCCTCTTGGCTTCTCGCATACTTTGGTATGAAGCATATCCCGCTCACTATCTATGGCCCTATCAATGCCTCTCGTCCTATTCTCGTGCTTGTCGGTGCGCTTCTGATCTTCGGCGAGCGACTGAACGTATATCAATGGATTGGTGTTGGCTTGGCTATTGTCAGCTACATAATGCTGAGTCGCACGAGCAAGAAGGAAGGTATTGATTTCAAGCATAATAAGTGGATATTCGCCATCGTCGGAGCTGCTATCTTCGGGGCTATAAGCGGACTCTATGACAAATACCTCATGGCTCCTGTATCGAATGGTGGAGTAGGGCTTAACAAGATGGATGTGCAGTCTTGGTACAACATCTATCAATGCTTCATCATGGGTGCTATGGTGATGATTCTCTGGTGGCCAATCCACAAGAAGACAACCCCATTCCATTGGTCTTGGTCTATCATTCTCGTTAGCGTTTTCCTTTCTGTTGCCGACTTCGTGTACTTCTATGCGCTGAGTATCGACGGAGCTATGATTTCCATCGTAAGCATGGTACGAAGGGCAAGCGTTATCGTCAGTTTCCTCTTTGGTGCTGTAATGTTCCATGAGAAGAATCTGAAATCAAAGTTCGTGGATCTCTTCCTCGTCCTTCTCGGACTTGTCTTCCTCTGGTTGGGAAGTATGTATAAGTAATTTTAAGGAGTAATAAGGAGTACAAGGAGTTCAAGGAGTACAAGACGAATGTCTTATATGCGGAATAGGGGTTTGTGGAGTAAGGAATAAGGTTTAATAGTTGCAATCCCTCATCCCTCATCACTTCAACCTTCAACGAGAAAAACTATCGTCTTGTACTCCTTACTACTCCTTGCACTCCTTGTACTCCTTAAAAAATCTCCCTAAAATTGTTGCGAATGCAAAAATAATTAGCGTTTTATGCACGAATATAAAGAAAAAATGCTAACTTTGCATCCAAATTGTAATTTAGGTAAGTAAAAATCAAACAATATGAATAATATCTTCCGCGGTCTTGGTATCGCACTCATCACACCTTTCACCGAAGATGGAGCCGTTGATTACGAGGCTCTCTCACGCCTTATCGACTATCAGTTGGATAACGGTGCCGATTTCCTCTGTATCCTTGCTACTACTGGTGAGACACCATGTCTTTCTCTCGCAGAGAGGGCACAGATAAAGAGCGCAATTGTCAGACAGGTTGCTGGTCGTGTGCCAATCCTTATGGGGTGCGGAGGTAACAATACCGCTGCTGTTGTTGAGGAGCTCAAGAATGGCGATTTCTCTGGTATTGATGGTGTTCTGTCTGTTTGTCCTTACTACAACAAGCCTTCTCAGGAAGGTCTCTATCAGCACTTCAAGGCTAT
>CACYXI010000249.1 GCA_902778265.1 uncultured Bacteroidales bacterium
GGAGTCAATACCTATCTGGCGCTTTGCCACAGCAAGGATTTCTGTATCATAAACAATCTGAATGTATTGCTGGGCAATCTGTGTTCTGATATCATTACGAGCTTTTTCAAGGTCGGCTGTTGAGGCTTCGAGATTAAGCTGGTTGAGCTTGATGGTGTTCTCGATGCGGTTGCCTGTGAGGATAGGAACGGAGGTACTTATCTGGAATGACGTATTGCTCGTGTTGTTCTTGCTATACGTGTTGTCCATTCCGAGAGAGCGTCCGAAACCGAGGTTTTCTGATACTCCTGCGTTGAGGTCTGGAAGTCGGGAGTTCTTTGCCGTATTGAGATTCAACTCATTCTGGCGACGTGTATTCTCGCGTTGCTTGAGACTTATATTATGCTCTATGGCATAGTTGATGCACTCGGGAAGTGTCCATTGCTTTGCAAAAGATGATGTTGCGCCAAGAGACATGAGTGCTGATAATATGAGGGTTTTCATATGTTCTGGGTGTTGGGTGATAGGTGTTAGGTGTTGGCGTATAGATATATACATTCAAACCTTATTCCCTAATCTTTATTTTACTCTTTATTCTTTATCCTTCGTATCTGCTACCACTTTTGGTCCGCGTACAACGTCCTTGCTTGAGAGACCTTTTTTAATTTCGATGTTAACACCATCGGAAATACCGATTGTGACAGGATGACGCTCGTATGTCTTCTGTTCACCTTTACCCTTTACGAGATAGACAAATGTGCTGTCGCCACTAAACTCTACGGCACTCTCCGGAATTGTGAGTACGTTCTTGGCTGTCTGGAGTACGATCTCGGCATTTGCACTATAGCCAGAACGGAGACTCTTTGCACCCTTGACATCAATAGCAGCCTTGATCTCGAACTGGTTGGCACCATTATTCTCAACAGCCTTTGGAGAGATATATTCGAGAGAAGCGTTGAGCTTTACATCCTGAAGTGCGCCGATTGTAATCTTCATAGGAACGCCTATTGAAAGCTGTCCGACCTCTGTCTCGTCGATATTACCGCGGAAGATGAGATCCTTCATGTTGGCAAGGGTAGCGATAGTGGTACCGTCGTTGAATGTATTTGAAAGGATGACAGTATTACCAACCTTTACAGGAATATCGAGAATGACACCAGATATAGTACTACGGATGAGGGTGCTACTTGCACTTGCGTTGCTCTTTGAAACGCCATCACGAACTACCTCAAGGGCATCGTTAGCAGCTTTTACCTCCTCCTGAGCCTGATGGAGAGTCTGGCTAACCTTGTCGAAGGACTCGGCTGTAATGNCCATCACGAACTACCTCAAGGGCATCGTTAGCAGCTTTTACCTCCTCCTGAGCCTGATGGAGAGTCTGGCTAACCTTGTCGAAGGACTCGGCTGTAATGAGGTGCTTGTCGAAGAGAGCCTTGTCGCGGTCGTAGTCAACCTGAGCCTGCTTTGCGTTGATCTCAGCAAGACGAACACGTGACTCTGCGCTACTCAACTGGCTCATGTCAGGAATAACCTTTACCTTTGCGATAACCTCGCCTGCCTGTACTATGTCGCCAGCCTCCTTGTAGATGTCGGTAATGATACCTGAGATCTGAGGCTTTACGTTTACTTCGTTACGAGGCTCGATTTTACCAGTTATGAGGGTGGTCTTGCTGACATCACCCGTTTTTGTGGTGAACTCGTTATATACTACTGGCTCTGGCTGAGACTTCTGATAAAGGAATACAAATGTTCCGATGAAGATGAGTGCGACGATAATCGCGATTATAAGCTTAGAATATTTCATTTTTGTAAGTATTGGCCTCTCCCCCCGCCCTCCCCCGTAGGGAGGGAGCCGGAGAGCGAATGGCATGTTAAATGTTTGTTACTAATTACTTGTTTAGCGAAAAAATGTATCTACTCCCCTCCATTTATGGGAGGGGTAGGGGGTGGGTCTTTTTACTCATCACGCATAGCATCTACAGGCTTGATAGCCATAGCTCTATATGCAGGTGCGAGACCGGCTATTGTGCCGAGGAGTGAGAGGAAGAGTGTTGCGAAGATGGCTGTCCAGAAATTCACTTGGAAGTGGGCTTCAAGGATGCCGTCGGTAGTGTTTCCGAGTTCGAGCATCTGGAGTATTATTACTCCGAACAGAATGCCGCTCATTCCCGCGACGGCCGTTAGGAGAAGGCTTTCTGAGAGGATCTGCGAGAGTATCATTTTAGGCGTTGCGCCTATGGCTCTTCGTATGCCTATCTCCGTTGTACGTTCTTTGACTGTTACCATCATGATATTGCTAACACCTATGGCTCCTGCGAGGATTGTTCCAAGACCGATGAGCCAGATGAGGAAGTTCACGCCATTAAAGAGGCTGTTGATGATTCCGAACATCACCTCCGTATTGAAGACCGAGATTGCGTGCTCGTCGGTAGGATCAATATGATGGGCTCTTGCTACTATACCTCTGATCTTGTCGGTTAGCGTGCTCATTACGACACCCGTCTTGCCTGTCATGGCTATCACGTGAACCTGATTGCCGTAGTTGTATCTCTTTCGACAGACAGAGAACGGAATTGTTACCGTCTGGGTAGCCTCACCACCTATGTTGATAGCCGAACTGTTGAAGTCAACACCAACAATCTGGTAATAGACATTATCAACCTTGATTCTCATTCCGCAAGGATCTACGCCTGGCGAGAAGAGATCTTGATAGATTTTCTTGCCTATTATGCAGACCTTTCGCTCTTTCTGCTCGTCCATATCGTTGAGAGTACGACCATAGCGAATCTTTGATGCCTGTACTTTCTCGTAATCGGGCTTAACTCCCTTGATGCTGCCTGTACTCTTCTTATCGCCATAGACGATGGGAGTGGAGTAGGCGAAGACCATTGGCGTAACGACATCGAGTTCTGGAACTTGATGTTGCAGTCGATATAAGTCAACATCGGTAAGATCCCATTGTCGTCCCTTTCTGAAACCGTCATACGCCTTTGTTGTCTTGTCGGAAAAGACGAGCATTGTATTTGAGGCGAATCCGTCAAAGTTCTTTGCGAGCAGTTCCTTCAGGCCTTGTCCACCTCCGATAAGGATGATGAGCATGAAGACTCCCCAGAAGACTCCAAATCCAGTCAGGAACGAGCGGCTCTTGTTTCGCGTAAGCGTGTCGAGAATCTCTCGGTAGGTGTCGATGTCGGGAAGGGCTCTGCTTATTTTATTAATAATATTTGACATAAAAACATTTACTTTTTAAGTGAAAAATGCAGATTAATAAATTATAAAATGAACAATGAAAAATAATAAAATACAGATTAGTATTTTCGCGTATGGCTTTTACCTGAAAAGTGTTACTTGTATTTTTCATTTTTCACTTTTCATTTTTCATTTATCAATTTGCCATGAGGGCTTTAATCGGACGAATCCTTGCAGCCTTCCAAGCTGGGATAATGCCTGCTATGGTGCCAGCTACGATCATTATTATGGTTGCCTCGATGCAGACGTCAAGCCCTACTGTCGGGTTGAGGAACATCGTAGCCTGGAAAATTCCAGTATCGATAGTCTCGTGTCCGATTGTTGCATCCATCCATTCGTTAGCGAGGATTCCAGCCATCATACCTACATATCCGAAGAAGGAGGTGATGATGATGCTCTCGGTAATGATGAGTTTGAGAATCGAGATAGGCTTTGCGCCTATTGCTTTTCGGATGCCGAACTCATGAGTACGTTCCTTAACGGTAATGAGCATGATGTTGCTGATACCTACTATTCCGCTCAATAGCGTCAGAAGACCGATAATCCAGAGGGCTGTACGAATGATACTTATACCCGTTTCCATCTGTATGCTATCGCTTGTGCGGTTCCATATCCATAGAGCACTTTCATCATCAGGTGCTGCATCGTGGTTGCGGTTGATTATCTGTCGGTATTTCTTCTCAAAAGCATCGCTCTCTTCCTGCGTGTTGATTCCGTGGAAAGTGAAGACGATATTTCCGACGTTGTCGCCCTTGCCGAACATAGTCTTGAAGGTTGTGAAAGGACAGAAGGCTTCCATAGTCTGCTCGCTTTCATCTTCCTTGTAGATGCCTACAACCTTGAAAGCGAAGTTGTCAACTTTTAAGTATTTACCGAGAAGCCTCTCGTATGATTTGTCAAGTTCCTTTGCAATACGCTTGCTTATGACAATCACCTTACGTTGCTCTTTCATATCGAGAGTGTTGATAAAGCGTCCGTGCAGAAGCTCGTATTTCTCAATCTGCTTATATTCTGGAGCAACGCCTGTTATGGTTGGTGATACATAGTTCTCTCCGTAGGAGATGGTATGGCCAGAGGATTCTCTTATCTCACCTCCAACGATATCTACATTTTCCGTAAAGGAACTTTTTGTAGTGTTGATATCCTTGTCTTGCAAACTTATCCATCGTCCTTCCTTTAGTCCGTTGTAAGGCTTGGAGGTCTGTCCTCCGTATATCTTCATAGAATTCTTCACATGACTGTTCTGCTGTTCTACCTGGGCGTTGATAAGGCCGTTGCCTGCTCCAAGTAGGAAGATGATCATGAAGATACCCCATGCAACTGCAAATCCTGTTAGGGAGGTGCGGAGTTTGTTGCGTTTGGCTGAAGACCATATTTCTTTCAGTAATTCCATAGAATAACAGTTATTTCACGTAATCTTTTGATACCAAATGATGATCGTAGTTATCCTCTACCTTATATATAAGACCGTCCTTGATGTGAATGACTTTATCCGTCTCGTTAGCCACACCACTTTCGTGAGTTACCACGACTATTGTCATGTGCTCTTTCTCGTGGAGTTCCTTTAGAAGATCCATAACCTCTACGCTTGTCTTTGAATCGAGAGCTCCCGTAGGCTCGTCGGCAAGGATTATCTGCGGGTGGGTTATGAGAGCCCGGGCTATTGCCACTCGTTGTTTCTGACCTCCCGACATCTCGTTAGGGTAGTGGTCTGCCCAAGGCAGGAGTCCGAGTTTGTCGAGATATTCAAGTGCGAG
>CACYXI010000250.1 GCA_902778265.1 uncultured Bacteroidales bacterium
TGCCATGTCATTGATGATTTTGCTTGTCTTGATTTGCAGCACTAAGGTAAGTGAAAAATCTGACATGGCAAAATCCTGAGCCGCTCGGCTTTGCCGCTTGCCCCAGCAAGAACTTTTTGTTGCTCAGGTACTTATAAAGAAAGTTAAACTAAAGTGCTGCGGAATTTAGGTTTGTTACATTTGTATGACAATGGCTATGTTTTTTGGTTCAGAGAATTGGTTGGGAAAGAAAAATTTCCTAACTTTGCCACTGCTATGTTTATGAATAGTAGCAGGTCATGAGGTTTCTTACTGAGAAAATGCTATGGAGTCAGGTGCGCGAGGGCGACGAGAGCGCCTTCGAGGAACTATACAACCTGTATGCCGACAGTTTGTTGGCATACGGCATGAAGTTCACGCCCGACAGAGAACAGGTGAAAGACATCATTCAGGACCTCTTCGTGCGCATCATCAAACGCCACGACAGCCTGCCCGAGGTCGAGAATGTGAAGGCCTACCTGCTCCACGCCTTTCGCAACAACCTCCTCGACAACCTCTCCAAAGAGCGGCTGTGCTCCTTCGACGAGAGCGACACCCTGCGGAAGCAGGCGGAAGAGAGCATCATGGAGGCCATGGATGACTATAGCCCCGATGACGACATGCTGCGCAGACGCCTGCGCGTCAACCGTGCGCTGATGACGCTCACGCCCCATCAGAAAGAAATCATCTACCTGCGCTACGTGCAGGAGCTACCGTCGTCCGACATTGCCCGGATGCTCGGCATCAACGTGCAGTCGGTGCGCAACGATGTGCACCGCGTCATCGCCGGACTGCGCAAGCAGGTCATCTCATGAAAAGGTGGATAGAATGTTGCCAAATGGTGTATATTTCGTTCCCTGCATCTATTTTTTCCCAAAAAGGCTTGCAGGTTATTATATTATTTCCTAACTTTGCATCCAAATTGCAGTGCTAACTACATTCGCTACGAGATTGCAGCGCTTACTACAACAGACAGATTACAGCATCATCTAGATAAATCAACAAAACTATTAAGATAACATGAACAAATTTATGCAAACAAGGACGGCGCTAACCCATGCGTACGCTTCTTTCAGCGCCCTCTCACGGGTGATCGTCCTCGCACTGGCATTTGTTGCCGGGGGGGCAGATAGCCGCGCAGACGCCAAGTGCTGAGCTTACTACTGACGGTAATACACTTGTTGTTACCGCTACGGGTGACCTGACAACTTACAACATCACTTCAACTTCTACGGCTACTGTCTTCACAGCAGCAGGTGCTACTGTAATCAAGAAAGGCCATGTAGCAACGAATCCAAATTGGGTTGACGCAGTAAATGCGGGTGATCTCTACGACCCAAGCCAATTGTATTTCTGGTATGATGCATCCTCTTATAGTAATAAGCTCATTGAAGATAATGCTACTTATTTTTCTACAGAGCCAGGCTCTACATATATTGAGACAAAAGAGGTAACTACAACCAAACCTTTTGTCGAAGAAGTTGAGGCACAAGCCAAGTCTATGGGTTGCACCGCCGTGAAGTTCGTTCAGGGCGATGGTGAGCCTATGGTTTTGAGCGCTGACCAAATGGCAAGTCTTATCAAATATAGTGCTAATAGTAAAACCAACTATTTCTCAGCACTTGATTTCTCTCCAGTGACGGGCATTACTCTGTCCGCGCTCAAGACATCCTATGGTACAGGGACTTGGGATCTCAACGCCAGTTTTGTGCTCCCGAATACCATTAAAAAGGATGATGGTACTGTCATGACATCGGCAGAGAAACTCACTTGGGCAAGCACCGTTAACAATGGTGGAAACATCTATTGGTATACTCCCAAGAAGAATATCGATTTCACCGAGGATGCTACACAACCTTATTATAATCTGGAGGTTCGGGTCATCAGGGACGCCCAAGAATATCTGGAGGCAGGTGCAGCATTTGTAAAGAAAGATGTGACAAAGAACTTGTTAGTCCATACGACAAGTAGCATCTTGTCAAAGCTTATCTATCTTGACTATGATGGCATCAGCAACTTGGTGCTTGATGGTACTACTGAATCTGTCAACAACAGCAGTTTTGGTAAAGATAGTAATGGTAACGATGTTAAATTCGCTCATATACAGCGTCTAATTCTCAGGAACAGCACATGGGTTAACTTCCCGATCACGGCTCATGGATCCTTGAATGTACTTGAGGGTATGGAAGCCAATAAGCCAGCATCTGGGGAGTCTACCCTTCATATTACCAATCTGAATGGTGAAGGTTCTTTAGCTAAGACAGCAGAATATTATGATGATGCCTTAGATAAAGCACGCTATTGCAATATTCATGGAACTGTAGGTGATCAGGATGTGGAGGATTTCTTGAATTTTGTTTCCAACCCTTGCCTGAACCTTCTGGAGTGTAATTGGGTAGGAACTACAGGTAAACTCAAGAGTCTGAAAAACAATTACATTAAATATCTCGTTCTGCCCAGCGGCTCTGCAAAGAAGTCTACCTATAAGGATACTTCCAACAATGATGCGAACATGGGCTCAAACGTTGATGAGGCAAAGGGCATTGCAGCTACGAGCTATAAGAATTTCTCTTTCTCTGGTTGCAAGAACCTCCTTGGTGTTGGTGCATATCGCACGGTCGAAGACCCTAAAGATAAGACAAAGCTCCGTGGACTCTTTGAGGCTCATTCTACGAGCGCTGAGCTGGACACAGATATGCCATACTTAATAAATGGTACTAGAGATCATGATTTCAGCCATGTAGAGATGCTCAACTACATGATTCGTAACTTCTCCTCTAATATTACAGGTGATGCTAACAAGTGGCCTGATAATAAGGAAGGCAATCTCCCTGTAGACTCTATTCTTTTCTCAGGCTATCTGAACAAGCAGGATATCAATGGCTCTTTCGGTACTCTGAATATCAATATCGCAGGCGCTAACCTGAAGAACGCTTACTTCCCCACAGCTTCTGATATGACTATCAGTGGCAGTGATCAGGCAACAACGACTACAGGTGCTACCTATTATGGTGCAGGGGCAAACTGGAAGACCTATTTGAAGTACATTGACCTGCCCGTTGCAAAGGAACAGAGTGTCTTACCACATTATTGTTTATATAACGTAAAGTCACTTAAAGCAATTTGTGTCCCGGGCAATTACACTCGTCTGGAGGAGGGAGCGCTGGGATATAATAACCAATTAGTTAGTGTTTATACCACCGCTATTGATGCCAATGGTGACGGTCGTGGGGATACTATAAAGTATGGTAACTACAATAACGCTGATGGTAAAGCCGTTCCAGGACAGTACTCTTGTACGCTTCCTCCACATCTGGAATATGTTGGAACCAACTGTTTTGCCCTCGACGAACAATTCCTGGATGTTTACATCCTAAATGGTAAAGATGATAAGATTCCAGAGTGTGCTCGTGACGCTTTCAGTGCAGGCACCTATTATGGATGGGGCGGATATAATTCTACTCACCCTATTCAAAGAAATAGTTATGCACAATTGAAGTATGATGAGGCATCTAACCTGCATATTTCATACCCTCGGCAAAAAGCCTCTAATAGATGAGTGGCATACTCCCGCTAAGGCAGTTTTCTCATTTTATGACAAATCATTGCAGCCGT
>CACYXI010000251.1 GCA_902778265.1 uncultured Bacteroidales bacterium
TAAGGGCAAGAAGACTTTCTTCGTTAAGAATACAACCGTATATGCTGCTCCTGAAGAGAGTTATGTGGATTGCTCTACCACTACTGCAACATTCTTCTTTGTAGGTACTTACGAGACTATCCCGTATGAAACCTTGATAGCCAACCATTATTTCGCTATGGGTGGTGGCGAACTTGTGATCAGTAATGGTTCTGATCTTAAGCCTCACCGCTGGTATATGAAGGTGGAGTCTCGTGATTATTCTAAATATAGCGTGGATAATGGTGCTAAGGCCATTACTCTCAAGGTGTTAGACGATGAGGAGACAACAGGAGTAAGTGAATTACGAATGAGTAATAACGAATTGCCTGTTTACGACTTGAATGGTAGAAGGGTTAGTGAGAATAGCCTGAAGCCTGGTATTTATGTAAAGAATGGAAAGAAGTTTATAGTTAAATAAAAAGCGGCCTCTCCCCCCGCCCTCCCCCATAGGGAGGGAGCTGGAATGCGGATGGCAAACTCTGTGATTTAAAATTTGTAACTACCCCCATTACCGAATCGGCTCCCTCCCTACGGGGGAGGGCGGGGGGAGAGGCCGACGCTTTTAAACCAAAAACAAAAAATGAAGAAGGTATATATAAGTCCGAGAATTTTGATTGAGAATGTGGATTTCACATTACTTCTCGATACAAGTGAAATCCGTATTAATGAAAATGTGCCTAAACCATTGGACGCCAAGGGTGGCATGGGCTATTTCTACGATGAGGATGAAGAAGAATACTGATGTTCTCGGAAAGCAAATTTACTTTTTTAGAAAGTAAATTGGGAGAAAATTAAGTCAGTAAATTATAATCAGTAAATTTTTAGCAGCAAGCTGCTATTTACGGAACAAAAATTATCCAAAATTGCCAGAAAATTTATTCAAAAAAATTATTTTCATATAATTTTCTGAATCAAATTTTCTGGTCATCGTGAATAATTTTCTGTAAAGCCAAGCAACGAAGTTGCCTTTATATGAAATTTCGAGTTTGTCGAACTCGCGTTGATCTTGTCAGTTAAAAAGCGGCTTGCAGATTGTTATAAAGGCAATGCACCGAGATTGCGTTAACTAAAAAAAGTTAAGAAACGGATATTTATTAGGTCTGCATTCTTTTTTTTATCATAAAAGCAGTACCTTTGCATCCGATTTGTTCATACAATCCACTTGCCGCAATGGTGGAATTGGTAGACACGAGGGACTTAAAATCCCTTGACCCGAAACAAATCCCTTGACCCGAAACGGTCGTGCGGGTTCGAGTCCCGCTCGCGGCACGAATTACAAAATCCCTGATCCTAAACATTCAGGTGACAAACACCTTATTAATAAATAGAGAATGAACAAAAATCTCATCAGTAACATAGTTGTCATTGCACTTGGTGCAGTGGCATTTTCTTCGTGCTCAAAGAAACTTGGTCCTTTGGCAGCCGAGAATTTCAATGTAGATCCAGAACCTCTTGAGCTTCTGGGTACACAGGTACCTGTAACTATCAATGGTACATTCCCAGAGAAGTACATGCACAAGAAGGCAGTTATCACGGTTACTCCAGAGCTTCGTAATGCTGCTGGCAAGGTGATTCGTGGTGAGGGCGTTACCTTCCAGGGCGAGAAGGTACTGGGCAATGACCAGTCTATCTCTTACCTCCTTGGTGGTCACTACACCATGCGCGATGCCTTCGACTATAGCGACGATATGCACCGCTCAGACCTCTATCTCACATTTAATGCCCATATCGGCAAGAAGTTTGTGTATGTGCCAGACGTGAAGGTAGGCTATGGTGTTATAGCTACTGCAGGTCTCTACAAGAAGGCTCTCATCCAGGGTGGCGGTATCATTGCCCCTGACACATTCCAGCGCATCCGTAAGGAGAAGCAGGAGGCAAGCATCACGTTCTTGATCAATCAGGCAACTCTCCGTCAGAGCGAGCTGAAGAATAATTCTATTCAGGAGTTCGTTAAGCTTCTTGAGAACATCAACGCTGATGCAAAGAGATACAACCTCGGCGACATCGAGGTTAAGGCATACGCTTCTCCTGATGGTTCTCAGGACATCAATACCAAGCTCGCCGTTAAGCGTCAGAGCGTTTCTGAGGATTATGTAGATGCTCAGTTGAAGAAGACAAACCTCGCAACAAGTATCACAGGCGAATATACAGCCGAGGACTGGGAAGGCTTCCAGAAACTCGTTGCTGCCAGCAACATTCAGGATAAGGAGCTTATCCTCCGCGTACTGAATATGTATAAGGATCCAGAGGAACGTGAGGAGCAGATCAAGCACCTCAGCATGGGCTTCCAGGACCTGACAAAGCAGATTCTCCCACAGCTCCGTCGTGCTCGTATGATTATAAACTACGAGTCAGTAGGTCGTAGCGACGAGGAGATAGCAGCCGACTATGCTTCTAATCCACAGTCACTTAGCGCAGACGAGATTCTTTACTACGCAAGTACTATCGACAACATGGATCAGAAGGAGGCTATCTATAAGAAGTGTGCCGAGATCTATCCAAACGACTACCGCGCATTCAACAACGTAGCTGCTTGTGAGTTCTCAAAGAACAACGACGGCGAGGTTAGAGCTTGGGTGAACAAGACACTTCAGGTGAACCCACGCGCTGGTGAGTGCCAGTCCAATCTGGCTCTCGTAGAGCTCAAGAACGGCAACCTCAAGGAGGCAGAGGCTTATATGTCAAAGGCTGGCAGCTCTAACGACATCAATCGTGTTCAGGGTGCCGTGAATTTCGTGAAGGGTAACTACAAGCAGGCAGCAGCCGACTATAAGGGCGTATATAACAACATGGCAGGTCTCACACAGATCATGGCAGGCGACTATTCACAGGGTCGTGCTACATTCAAGGCTATCAAGAACCCAGACGCTATGACAAGTTACCTGCACTCTGTATGCTGCTATCGTGAGGGTAGCGTGTTCTCAGGAACCGACCTTCTGAAGGAGGCATTGCAGAAAGACCCAAGTCTCAAGGCTTATGCGGACGAAGATTTGGAGTTTACTGGCGAGTAGTCTGCTGGTGCTCCTTGCTTCCTGCGGAACAGACAGTCACCACTTCGCTCTTGAGGGGCGTTTCCTCAAGATGAACCAAGGTGAGTTCTATGTGTATAGTCCCGATGGAGCAATAACAGGAATTGATACTATCAAGGTACAAGGAGGCCGTTTCGCTTACGAGATACCTTGCGAGTCGGAAGGTACTATCGTCATCGTGCTGCCAAACTATTCGGAGATACCAGTCTTCGTTGAGCCAGGCAAAAGCGTTGATATGAAGGCAGATGCCTCTCACATCAAGGATATTGAAGTGACAGGCACAAAGGCTAACGAGAGGATGACCGAGTGGCGAAAGAACACCTCGTCACAGTCGCCTGACGATCTGAGGAAACAGGCAGAGGTGTTCATAAAGGACAATCCTTCTTCCATAATCAGCCGATGGCTTCTGAGGAAGTATTTCGTGGTGACGGTAAAACCCGACCAGAAGAAAGCAAAGGAACTCGTCAAGCTGATAGAGAAAGAAACCGATAAGGAAAGTTCGGTGATGCGACTTGCCGTAGGACTCGAGAACGTACCCTTGCAGATAGGAGATCTCCTTCCTGCCTTCAATGCAAAGGATCTTCAGGGAAAAGATGTTCTTGCTTCACAATATCGCGTAGGCAAGAGCGTGATACTCGTCTGGTCTTCATGGGATTACGAAGGACAGAGCATTTCAAGGCGCGTGCTTCGTAAGATAGAAGACATGAAGTCGCAGGGCAAGCAGGCGCCAAAGGTTCTCGGAGTAAGCATCGATGCTTCTGCGATTGATGCGAAGAGATCCATAGGAAGCGACAGTACAGCATGGTCAACAGTATGCGACGGACTGATGTGGGACTCACCCGTAGTAAAGGCGATAGGAGCCACGAAGGTGCCGGATAACTTCATTCTGGAGAACGGGAAAGTGAAGGCTTGCCACCTCAGCACAGAGGAATTGCTCAAACATATTGATATGTAAGAAAAAACACCTTTTGGCTGACGGAATTGCAAACTGCACGTTGCAAACAATGACGAATTGTTAGCGATAACATTAATAATTGAAAAAATTATTGTTGAAAATATTAATTCTTGGCGAAAACTTTTTGCCAAGAATTATTTTTTTTGTACCTTTGTGCCGAGTTTGGGAAAAAAGAAAAGATTGTTTTACAAGTTTATATCACTTTTTTAAAATAATAGTATAACAAAAATGGCAAATTTGGATTTGACACAGTATGGCATCACTGGTTCTACAGTGATCGCTCACAATCCTTCTTACGAGGTACTCTTCGCAGAGGAGACAAAGGCAGGCCTTGAGGGCTACGAGGTAGGCCAGAACACTGAGCTTAACGCAGTAAACGTTATGACAGGTATCTACACAGGTCGTTCTCCTAAGGATAAGTACATCGTAATGGACAAGAACTCTAAGGACACTGTATGGTGGACAACTGACGAGTACAAGAACGACAACCACCCAATGTCTGAGGACGTATGGGCTAAGGTAAAGGATCTCGCTGTTAAGGAGCTCTGCAACAAGAACCTCTATGTAGTTGATGCTTTCTGTGGTGCTAACAAGGCTACACGTCTTGCTGTTCGTTTCATTGTTGAGGTTGCTTGGCAGGCTCACTTCGTAACAAACATGTTCATCCAGCCAACAGAAGAGGAACTCGCTAACTTCGAGCCAAACTTCGTTATCTACAAC
>CACYXI010000252.1 GCA_902778265.1 uncultured Bacteroidales bacterium
TCTGCCGTAGCTATTGTGCATAGCTGTAACAGAAGAAGAGTATTGAACGCGAGTAGTAGACGTGGCCTTCAGTTTTGAAATCTCGCGGTTAATCACCTGACGATTGTGCTGAACCTGGGAATTGTGCTTTCTAACAGCAGAATTGTAATTCGATATTGCCTGGTTCAACTCGCGGTTAAACTTCTTAACCTCCGTATTGTACTTACGAACAGCACTATTGTACTGATTGATCGCCTGCTGCGTCTTACGTTCCGCTTGACGGAGCTTGGATTTCAGTTGCGATGTGCTGATATGTCGTGCCATTAAACGACCTCCTTCTTACCGGTCACATACTCATAAATCAACGTCTTTTTTAACTGTCTCAGCCTATCAACCTTAGCTTCTTTAATGGCAATAAGCTGGTCTATTCCTTTGCACTTGCCATCCAAGTATTCAACTATTTCTCTTTGAGTCTCTCTTGATTTTGGGACAAGTACTTTAATTGTTTTCATTTCACTTATTGCAAGCTCCGGTCGAGTAGTTTTTTGACAAGCGATTGCCCAAAACTGACGATATCCAATAAAAGACGTTAACACATAAAAGATATATTTGGGATCGTATTCAGGTGATACTGTTATCTTTCCGATGTGCGACGTGGTGTTTGCAATAGGCATATTCGAAGGAACTATTCCCGTTTTTCCAATAGTTGCACCAGTCTTTGCAAAGAGTATGTCATTTGGACGAAGTGTACTGTTTTTAATAGCATTGTTTCGTTCTTCTGATATATACACGATGTTGTCTGTTAGCAAATCTGTTCCCCAGCCGAGGTTTTGGACTCGAATATAAGGAATTCCTTCTGAAATGTAGTCATCAGGGCCAATAAGTCCATGGTCGCCATCTCCCAAGGGATATGGATGATTTTTGTCTAAAATATACGTGATTCCAATGACATCAGTATCTTTCGGTATTTGTCCAAGCCAGTCTAATCCACTGTCCTTCATAGGGCTATTAGGATCAAGACCATTAACTATGACCTCAGTAATAACAGATTGTTTATACTGCTTCAATTTTACGATCTGAGCTTCAACCTTTGAAATCAAATCTTCGATTTGCTTTTCCTTGACTTCAAGATAGTCTGCTATTTTATTCTGCTCATCTAATGGAGGAAGTGCATAATTTAAGGCTCTAAGTTTTTTCCAACTCGTATCGCAAGAACGTATACGGATTCCAGTAGATAACGCTAAAAATACGTCTGTATATGCCATGTTTCGAAGTGCATACATCATGTACTTTTTATTCTGTTTAGTGTCCAAAACATTTAGGACTGGGGTTGCCTTGCCTCTGGAATCTGAAATACCAATCGCGCCTGCAAATCCATCCATTCCATGAACCACTAAATCTCCAGGTTCAATTCCTTGATAGCCTATTTCTTGAAAAGCTAAAGTAAACCCATCCTCTCTTCGATTAGATCGCAGGGTTACTTGACCATCACGAAAACATGTAATTACACTATCATCATCTTTGACCGGTCGATCCAAGCGCGACATGAAATGTTTCCCCAATTCTGTAGTCCATGTCTCTGGGATGTTTCCCACCCATTCAATTTGGCTATCCTTCATTTTACGCATTGCCAAATAGCTCCTTCATCAATTTCGTTTCCTCTGCTTCTAAGCCTTTAATCTCGTCAAAAATTTCAACAGAAGGTGCTGGTGGAACAAATCTATAGAAGAGTCTCGTAAAAGGCACTTCATAGCCGATTTTATCCTTACTTGGTTCGACATATGCTGCCATATTATATGGAAGAACATTTTTCTCTACATAAGAATCAATGTTTTCCTGCAAGGGAATAATTTCGAAGTCTGAAGCACCCTTAATTGGCTGTTTCTTTCCTTTTTTAAGAATGTAATGCCCTCTATCATCACAAAGCGCCGTCTCTATGGTGACTTTTGTATATCCAAAGAAATCATTATCATAGACCCTTGATTCTACAGTTAAGCCATTTTCCTCAATCACTGCGTTATCAAAGGATTCATACGCGCGAAGAATGAGCTGAATGCAGCGGTCATCCAAGTCTACGCGCTTATTACCAATATTCTTTTTACGTTTTACAAAGCACTTTGAAGCATCAATTAGTTGGACTTTTCCAGATCTACGCATCTCTTTACCCTTTGTAAGTATCCATATGTAAGTAGCGATATTGGCATTGTAAAAGATGTCGTTCGGAAGCTGTATAATAGCGTCAACCAAATCATCGCCAATTACATATCTGCGTATTTCTGATGAGCCACTTCCTGCGTCTCCGGAAGATAGTGATGAGCCGTTTTGGATAATGGCCATCCTGCCAGAACCTTCCTTAAGCTTTTTTACACCATTAAGCATAAACAGCATTTGCCCATCTGAAACGGGAGGCAATCCAGGGCCGAACCGTCCATCAAATCCCTTTTTAGCTTCTGCTTCAACCTCTGCTCGCTCACGCTTCCAGTCGATACCAAACGGAGGATTGGAGATGATGTAGTCAAACTCATAACCGGTGAACTTGTCCTGGCTCAGGGTATCACCATACATCATGCCAGAGGCGTTACCGCCCTTGATAAGCATATCGGACTTTGCGATAGCGTAGGTTTCAGGGTTGAATTCCTGTCCGAAACAAGTCAGCACAGCATCTTCACTGATTTCTTGAAGGCGTTCAGTAAGGCAGCCCAACATCTGAGAAGTGCCCATTGCCATATCGTAGGCTGTCTTGGTACAGCCGTTCTCCTTTATTTCTTCTTTCTCAGGAGAAATCAAAAGTTCGGTCATTAGGTAGATAATGTCGCGGCTGGTGAAGTGGGCTCCGGCTTGCTCATCGTAGGACTCAGAAAACTTCCGGATCAGTTCCTCAAAGATATACCCCATGTCGGCAGAAGTAATCTTCTGCGGTGACATATCTGCCTTTGCAGAGTTGAACTCCTGAATCATAACAAAGAGAACGCCTCCCTCCACCATCGTTCCGACGGTGTTGGCAAACTCAAAGCGGGAGATAATATCGGCCACGTTTGCAGAGAAGCCTTTGAGATAATCGTCGAAGTTGTCCGCGATATTATCAGGATCGGCAAGCAGCTTCTGGAAGTCAAACTTGCTGGTGTTGTAGAAGGCATAGCCGGAAGTGCGGGTCAGAGCGCCTTCGATAAGCTGCTCATTTGCGCCGGTCGCATCCAGCTTCTTCTTCATTTCGAGAACGGCCTGTTTGGTTGGCGCAAGGGCATCGTCAAAACGTTTTAGAACGGTCATGGGCAGAATAACTTTGCCATACTCATGGGGCTTAAACAGGCCCACAAGATGCGTGGCGCTTTCCCAAATCAGATTGGCTTTCTCCTGGATATTTGTATTCGTCTGCTTCTGAAGCTCATTGAACTGCATATCTCTATCCTCCAAGCGGTTAGTCTTCTTCGATTACTTCCATGAGGTCCCCAATATCACAGTGAAAGACCTTGCAAAGATTCATCATAACTTCCATGCTGACCGGAAGATCACGATTCAACTTGGTCATAGCATAGGAACTA
>CACYXI010000253.1 GCA_902778265.1 uncultured Bacteroidales bacterium
ATTACATCAAGTTTGCTCTGCGCTTCGCAGATATGCAGATTCCCGAGTTAGTTAACATCTTCAACGCCCAGGTGCAAAGCCGAGGCTGGTCCAGTATGCGAGCCTATCACGACCAAGCACTCATCGACGAGTTCCAACGTCGCGGTATTGACATCTCAGCCGTTTACGATGGCAAGGTCATCACCTTCGCCCATCCCGTTAGATACCATATACCAGACAATCGATTTGCCGTCAGCGACTAACAATCTCTATTTTTCAATACTCCTCCCTTGCCGTCTGCTCTTGGCATGGGTGGAATGTTTTTAGATTTATTCTTCTGCTGCTATTGATATTGGGTTACCTTCTTCCTCTTTTGGATAAAAATCGCCTTTGACACTATGGTCCTGCAACCAAATGTGGTTCAACGTAAAACATATTGACTCCAATGTTTCTTCGCACCGTTTGGGCGTCAATTCGCACTCCCATACTGTGATGCAATGCCAACCCATTTCAGCCAGTTTACGTTGCTCCTCCTTATCCCTTTCCTTGTTTCTTCGAATCTTAGCAACCCAAAAGTCTCGATTCGTATATGGAATCCTACAGCATTGTGATCTTTCCATTTTATCGAGTTCAACAAAATGTCCATGCCAGAAACACCCGTTCACAAAGATGCAAGTCCTATATTTCCTCAGTACCAAATCAGGATGTCCTGGCAATCGCTTGTGGTTTAGTCTATATCTAAATCCCCTCTTCCACAGACCTGTGCGCACAATCATCTCTGGCTTTGTGTCTTTTGACTTGACAAAAGCCATCATCGTATGTCGTTGTTCTGCTGAGAATTTGTCCATTCTGAAGAGTTAATATGAAACAAAAGAAAAATGCTAAGATTTTTACAATTTATGTCTCAATTGATATTTATCTGGGTTTAGCAAATAATCTCTTACATCAACTTTTAAATCAGCAAATCGAATCTGCCTGCGATTTACCTCATAGCAGCATCTGTCAAAATAATATTCCGCTTGATCCAACCAACCCATTAGCCTATTACTATTTTTATAGATAAGTGAGTTAAACTCTTGATATTCCAACTCCGTATTTGTAGACAGGACACGTTTAATATATGGCATTATTTCCATCAATTTACCCAGCACAGCGGGATACGGAATATCAAGCAGTTTCCCATTCAACACCTTCCACTGCCCTCCAGCAGAGAACAAATCTCGTAGATTTAGGCTCAGCAAATATCTATGAGTACAAAGCCACAAGGCTGCCTCAGAGTAATCGCCCAATATAACCTGAGGGAACAGAATAGACATTTCCGCTTTTAGTTCTTTGACTTCATCAGGAGAGCAATTATTAAGTAATCTTATAGAAGGAATTTCGCTATCAGAATTTGTTTCTATTGTTTTTCTCCCCACCCACCAAGGCATTTCTTGTTTTCCTTCTTTCCTCCCTTGGCTGATATAATAGTCACGCACAACTTCTATCTTGTTGTCAGACTGATGAAAGGCTTGATATGACATATTGATTTTCTCAAAGATGGTCTGCTCTCTCTTCTCCCTTATCTCCATGTCAATCATATATCGTGGTGAGTGAGTTACCGCTATATTACTTAGGCAGTCTTGGTAGGGCCGGAATCTGAATTCTGGCACATTTCCTCCTAATTTCCCGAACATCATATAGATATCTTCAACATATTGGTCTCTTGTAGATTCCACGATGCTACTTCCCACAGATGTCCACTTATCGTCCTTGGTTGACTTAACCTCTACTCCATAATATTTACCCGCCATAATATCAGGGAAAGAGTGACCTGAGACAAGTATAATATCTTCTTCTTTAAATGGAGTAGACGGTGCGACATGTCTCAAGACTTCACATGTTTCTTCCTCTAGTTGTGAAGGTGACAATGTCTTATAATACTTGGGGTTCTTACATGCACGATGATTAAAGCATTCTTCTGACTTCCTCATAAAATCAGCAAAAGCAACATCCGTATCGTGCAAGTTGCACTTGTCGACGGTGACAAACTTCTCTTCTCTATTCATCTTCTCCGAAGTATTTAAGCCACAGTTCTTGTAATCTCATAGCAATATGATATGCCAAAACAGGGGGAACAGCATTACCGATAATCTTATATGCTCCAGAAGAACTGACATAATAACCATTGCCAGAAGTCTTCTTGATAACAAAGCGGTAATCTGGCGGGAATGTTTGTATCAATGCACATTCTCGTGGTGTTAATCTTCTTTCTTTCAAACCTGCCTTTAGTTCATTAACATGTTTTCCGCCATGTTCAGCAGAGAGCCGACGGAACTCTATATTTCCATGATGCTCTGAACGGATAGTTGGTCCAAGTCCATCAAGTTTTATCTCTATTTGGCCCTGGCTGCCATTGGAGAGAAACTTTGCTTTTGAGTAAATTCTTTGTGATTCATCAAGCGAATCTTCTGGTTCATCAAGGTCTTTCAAAACATCATATGTTGTAACCTTAGGAAGTAGGCTTTCGTCCTTAATAGTTCCTGCATGTGTTGGTTTAGGATACGGATTATACTCGTCTGGAACAATATCAGATTCTAAAGCCTTAAGAGCCTCAGCTTTCAACGCATCTCGTCTAATCCCAATAAAGATAACACGCTCTCTTGATTCTGGCACTCCATAGTTTCCGGCATGTAACACCTGCGGAGTTAGAACAATATAGCCATTCCCATCCGCACTGGCAAAGTCTTGTTGAATGATATTCTTTACGTCACCAAGATTAACAAGACCTTTAACATTCTCTGCTATGAATATCTTTGGGCGTACTATATCAATCACTTGCTTCATCCAGAAATATAGTTTACCTCTGCTTTCTTCAGTCGGTTTATTGTCTGCACGTTTCTTCCCCCAATCATCTTTTTGTGAGTTAAATCCTTGTCGTTTACCTGCTACGCTAAAATCCTGGCATGGGAAACCACCCGTTACAACATCAATGTCCTTTGGAAAGATGTCTGCACCTTGCTGATGCATTTTTACCAATTCCACTATACTGGCATTATGATAGACGTTCTCGCTATAGCCAAAACGACTCATATATACAGTCCAAGCCTTCTCTGCCTCTGGCAGTATGTCGTTTGCAAAGACTGTTTGGAATTGTGTCTTCTTTAAGAATACCCAATTATTGTTTTTCAGCTGATGGTCGATGTATGAACTATCTTCTGCAAATGATTTTTTATTCGCAATAAAGTTACCTTCAAATCCTAAATCCATTCCACCACATCCAGAGAACAAAGAAAGTAGTCTGAGCTTTTTGTCCTTATGCAATGGCTCATCATCAAAATGAATGGGTATCTCCGATTCTTCTACTTTGTCTATTTGTTCATCAACACTAAAAGAGTTTAAGTCTTTGTCGTTATATAGAGTCTCACTCATATCGTTTCATGACATGAAAAACCCCTTGCACCTTTGAAAGAAAAGCGCAAGGGGCTGTCGTGCCCAAAAGAAGCGACTGGAAACGCTGCAAGAAAAGCATAACAAGTCCCTCACTACATTGCGTCTTTTCTGCTTCTTGCGTCAGTTAGATTTCCAGTTCTCTTTTGTCAGAAGCGAAATGATGCTCGTCAGTATGGTTCAGTCAGTTTCTCTTTACTGTCTTCAAATTTTTATTGTTCTGACAAGCACCCAAAAAGTCAGGTTGTTTTTACTCTATTGATGACTACATGCAAAAAACGCGGGTGCTTTCATCTGCCTGTTCCACCCATCGCGGCCTACCACAGCCTTGCAGAAAGAACAAACAGAGAAACACCCACGCTGGAGTATATAGACACCCGTAAAGTGTGCTAGTGAGGACATGGTTAGCCCTCGCAGCACACTACGGAGAGTATATACTACACCCCGTGGAGTTACCCCGGCATTTGTCTTGGTTCTGCATATCGATTGTGGTAGTTTCGATGGATCCAAAAACAAAGCGTCAGTAACGCCTTTCAATATGTAGTGCCCCACCCATCGGCTCCGTCATCCTCAGACGACATCACAGCCCTACGGGCAGATAGCAATTGCAAAGATACGAATTATTTTCCGAGTTTATAACGGTTTACCACAAATTTACACATTATTTAATAGAAAGAACGTCTTTATGGTAATTATGTCATCAAAAAGGAGCACCAATCACACTAATTGTTCTCACATTTTCATTTTTATGCCATTAAGGTTTAACATTTTTGCTTTTTGTATACATAATTAAGAAATAAAAGGTAAATTTGCAATAAAAATGAAACGTATGGAAGAGAACAACCCACTTCATTTTCCACAGGAAATGATAGACATGTTTGCCGAGATTGCAAAGCAGCAGGAGGCACAGGTTCGACAATGTAAAACCATGTTGGCAGGCTTTAAAGCTACAGGTGAGACGGATCTTGACTATATGGACTCATACATGGATTGTCTTCATGACTTTATGGAACAAGGTGATGATGTCGAGTCCTTATATCTGGAATACATAAGCCATATTGCTACTTTCAATCCATTAGAGGCTAAAGAGCGCAAAGAAGATCTAGAGGAATCACTTGGTTACAAGACGGAGATTGCGTATGCTGCTGCCTATGTCGCTCGAAATATATGCCGAGCTGAAAAAGGTACTGAAGGTGACGAGTTCTTCAAATCACACTGTTGGCGCGTGGGCAGTCATGGACATGACTGGAAGATTATGGTAACTGGTTTTCTATATCATGTAGTGGAAGACCTGGATTGCGATGCTCAGAGACTGATACAACTAACCAAAGAGAAACTGACAGAGTGGATGCGCGAACCAAAGAACGATTTCTGGAGATACGACTTCGACGAAGAAGAACTAATGCCGTTTGCAGGTGAGAAAT
>CACYXI010000254.1 GCA_902778265.1 uncultured Bacteroidales bacterium
TGACCCGAGGCACCCCCTACGTTGTCGATCTCTGGTGATCTTCAAGGGGGTCATTTTTCAATTAGCGCAAGGGGGTCATTTTTAGGCTAGCGTGAGCATCGTTATAAGCGTACTGTGTATAGTCTTTCTGCGGGCTATCATGCCGGAAAGAACGTTCTGTCTGTGAACAAGGACAGAATGGTACTGCTTGTTGACAGTGAATTCCTCATTATAGAATTTCATCTCGCACATGTTTACGACATTATCATTTCTGTCTATCAGCATGTCAATCTGCGTGCCGTCAATATTGTCGTCACCTTTTAGCGACCATGATGATTGCGATGTAACGACTCCGGAAATGCCAAGGGCCTGCTTTATTTGCGGAATGTGCCGGAAGCATACACCCTCGAAAGCAAAGCCGCGCCAACTGTTGACTGATGGGGATGTGACGTTATACCTCCAGAAGTTTTCATCAATTTCATTTTTACCGCCAACGAATCTTAAGAAGAACAGGCAAAAGGGGTCTACCAGTCTGAAATACGTGTTTCGCTTACTTTCACCAAAAGGAACGTAACGTTCTACGAAGTCGCTGGCAACGAGCGCATCTAACATCTTGGAGAAATTACCGCTATCCCCGATTTTCAATTGTTGCAATATTTCTCTTCGCGTAAAACCGGAATGTCTTTTAGACAACACAATTACAATGCGCTTTATTTCATCAGGATTGGCAAAAACAGACGAGAATAATCTGTCATATTCACTTGCCAGTCTTGCACCACGTTTGAAAAAGATATTATCAATGTTCTGTGCCAAGCTGAGGTTCTTATCCATGTAGCCAAGATAAAACGGTATGCCACCGAAAACCATATAACTTTGCACGATGTCATATCTTGAAATCTTAAAACCATTCTGTTTAAAATACTCCTCACACTCATGAAGATTGAATGGCGATAGTTTTATCTCGTATGTTGTCCGCCCGTAAAGGCCTCCATGATTGTTTACGAGGTTATCGAGCATCCATGAGTTGGCACTGCCGCAGACTACAAGCATCAAGTTGTCTCTATGGCACGCCCAAGTGTTCCAGAATCCTTCGAAAGCAGTAATGAAGCCTGAACGTGGCGTATCCATCCAAGGCAGTTCATCAAGGAAGACCACCTGCCTTGTCTTGCCATCATCCTTACTTTCCAAAAGCTGCGACAACATAAAGAAAGCCTCCATCCATGATGCCGGACACTTTTTTTTCTTCAGCCCATATGCCTGAAGGGAATAATAGAAATGTTTGAGCTGTTCTTTCAAACTGTTCTTCTTGCTCTCTTTCTCCACGGGCGACAATCCTGCATGCCGGAATGTAATCTTGCCCTTTAAGGTCTCATCGACAAGAAAAGTTTTTCCAACACGGCGCCGTCCATAGATTGCCACGAACTCAGCTTTGCCGCTATCGTACAAACGCCTAAATTCCTCTTTCTCCTTTTCTCTTCCAATTATAGCCATAAATGCAGTTTTATTTTTCGGCAAATATAATAAAAATACTGTTCACCGAAAAATAAAACGATGTTTTTTTATATTTGTGTACGTATAGAGTGTTATGTCCTTTTTTCGATAGGCCATTTCTATCCAAGCAACAGACTCAGCAGTTCTTCCTTTGTCATCTTGTCCTTGAGCATTTTCACAAGTTCTTCTTTGCTGATATCATTGTGACGCAATGCCTTGAGCTCTGGCAAGTCAAGAAGATAGGAATTGTATTCCATCTGTTCTTCTATAGGATATGGTGAAATGTAACGCTTAGTGATTTGCCCACGGTTGCCGATAGAATGGCCCATTGCGAAGCTGATGTAGTCCATTGGAATCTTCTGTCGGCTCAGATTGGTGGCAAAACTATGGCGGGCGTATGTCGATGACGGAGCGACATCCCATCCTATCATCTTGGCGACTTTCGCCATGCGGTCAGCTATATTATGGTTTTCTTGATGAATCTTATTTCTTGCTCGAATACTATCGGGGGCAACGCCTTCACCTAACAGAAATGGAAATACGAGCCCACCATGTGAATAGGGAGTAGCCAGTTCGGCCATAATTGTTTCAAGTGGAGGTATTATAGGAATGATAACCTCAGAACCACTTTCCGAATGATCTTTCGTCTTGTGACGGAAGAATCGCAACGCTTTATGTTCAGACACATCATAGTAATCATCATAGCGTAGCAATGCGAGATCATAAAGGTTGCAGCCATTGCACAAATACTGACATAATAGCATACCAAGACTTTGCCGTATGAGTTCTGGTGTCTTATACTCTGCCGGTATCTCACCATTGACAAAGAAATTGTATAGTTCCGTCATTTGTGCTACAGTGAGGAAGTCCGTCTTTCTGGAGGCTCCAGAAGGAATCTTTATCTTCTTTGGATCAGTAGCACCAAAGGGATAGTCTTTCTCAAGCATATATCCCTGACTGATACATGCTTTGAATACAACACGGATAGCACGAAGGTAGAAGCCAATTGTTGTTTGTGTGTAACCAGTTCCCTTCATATAGTCTATCCATGCCTTAATGGTATTGACATCAACACTGTAGCCGTTCTTTGGCCTAAACACGCCGCTCTTGATGAAGCAGTCGCGAGCATTACGGTATGTCTCCGCTGTACTCGCTTTCTTTTGACCGATAATTTCATTCCACAAGCCGATAAAGGTATTCGCGTAGATATCTTTGCTGTCATTACCATAAGTAGACACACGACCGGTAAGCACAGCTTTAATATTGTCAATGGACTTCAAAGTCCCCTTATTTGACATATCGCGGACTATATCGGCAAAATGGTTATAAATCTCTACCAAACGGCAACGCTCAGTATAGTTCTGGCTTTGATTGCCACCTCTACCCCTGCCATCCGACTTGTCGATAGCATCAAATTCATCAGCGGTATATCTGTCTCCAAGATGATAATAGTAGCGTCCGCGATTCATGGTGAAGCGGATAGAACAGAGGTATGTTCCATCTTCACTTCTATAACGTCCGTCTAACGTTAAGGCCACCGTGCATGTGCCGATAGTTAATGATTCAATGCAAGCTATCTTGCTTTTGGGTCTTGCCATACAACTTTGTTCTTACCGTTTTAAGTTAAAAATAGGGTAATCATGGGGCTGAACACGCCCATTTTTAGCCCGTCTGAACACGCTTTAGTTATCAGGTCCATGAAAACACCCGTAGATGCCGATAAATACTGACATTCCGTCTGAACACATTTTTGTTATTAATAGCCAGCTTTACACGAATTCACGAAATCTCTTTAACGGTCACAAAGATACTAATTATTTATGAATCAGCAAAATACGCTTTTACAGGCAATCATTAAAATTCACATTTATTAACTGCTAATCAGGGGTCGTTGGTTCAAGCCCATCCTGGAGCGCACTAAGAAGAGGCTGTGTCAAAAGTCCATTTTGAGCCATCTTCGAATTTAACACATTAAAGCCCGAACTTTCACAAGCTCGGGCTTTGTTATGTCCCAAAAAATT
>CACYXI010000255.1 GCA_902778265.1 uncultured Bacteroidales bacterium
AGAACTATACAAGACATGGGCAGGTGCTGAGCCTGCCCATATCGAACAGCTTCCAGGTGCTGGAAGCAATAGGATATACTACCGTTTCACGGATGCCCAAGGGGTGTCCGTGATTGGCGTTATAGGCACCTCAAGGGAAGAGAACCACGCCTTTATCTATCTCGCGCGTCATTTCGAGAAGAGGCAGTTGCCCGTTCCTCATATCCACGCAGTAAGCGATGATGAAATGCGCTATCTCCAATCTGACCTTGGCAATACTTCCTTGTATGATGCAATCAAGGGCGGTCGTGAGGCTGGTGGTCGATATAACCTTCAGGAGAAGGAACTTCTGATGAAGGCTATCCGCGAGTTGCCTAATATGCAGATTCGTGGTGCGCGAGGTCTGGATTTCTCTCAATGCTATCCACAGGCAGAGATGGATGTTGATTCCGTCCTCTTCGACCTCAACTATTTCAAATACTGTTTTCTAAAGGCCACAGGCCTTGACTTCCATGAGCTGAAGCTTGAGGCTGTATTCCGTCGCTTTGCCAATGACCTTGTCTATGGCAATGAGGATAGTAACATACCAGAATCATCTTCTTGCTGTTTCCTCTATCGCGACTTCCAGGCTCGCAACATAATGCTCGATGAAGAGGGAAATCCTTATTTCATAGACTTCCAGGGAGGTCGTCGCGGACCATTCTACTATGACCTCGCGTCATTCCTTTGGCAGGCATCGGCAAAATATCCTGACAAGTTACGTCGTCAGTTGATCTATGAGTACTACAACTCATTAAAGAACTATACAGAAGTTCCAAACGAGCGTCATTTCATAGCTCGACTGAGTCTGTTCGTGCTTTTCCGCACGCTTCAGGTACTTGGAGCATACGGTTTTAGAGGCTATTTCGAGAGGAAGAAGCACTTCATCGACAGCATACCTCCTGCAATAGAGAATCTTCGTTCTCTGCTAAAGCATCCAGAGGCATTCCCTTATCCTTATCTTCTTGAGGTTCTGCAGAAACTAACGGAATTGCCACAGTTCGCTCCTGTCAAGGAAGAGGTTACAGTTCGTGCAGATGGTTACAAGACAACCGACAAGAACGTATATGAGGCAAATCCACAGGATGGTCCTGCAACATTCTCAAAATACGACGGCAAGGGACCTTTGGTAGTAAAGGTGTTCAGTTTCTCTTTCCATAAGGGCATCCCAGAGGATGATAGCGGTAATGGTGGTGGATATGTATTCGATTGCCGAAGCACTCACAACCCAGGACGTTATGAGCCTTACAAGAAACTGACAGGATTGGATGAGCCAGTAATCCGTTTCCTTGAGGATGACGGAGAAATCCTCACCTTCCTCGATTCCGTTTACAAGCTTGCCGATGCCCATGTGGCACGATATATCCAGCGAGGCTTCACCAGTCTTATGTTCTCATTCGGATGCACAGGCGGTCAGCACAGATCCGTGTATAGCGCCCAGCATCTTGCAGAGCATATCCACAAGAAGTTCGGAGTGGAAGTTAGGATAACGCATAGGGAGCAGAAGATTTCATCAGTACTTAAAGCCTAACTGCAACCCTCCCAAAGGGAAGTGTTTTTCGAGAAAAGATTTGCCAATCCACAAAATTATTGCAACCTTTTCCCCGAACATTTTCTTTTTAGGAGTGAAACAATTTATTTAACACGTTTAAATGCGAGGGGTAACATTGGAATCCCTCGCTTTTTTTATTAAATCTTACCCTATTCAGTAACTTTCCAGTAATTTTGTTTCGTTTTCTCGAAACTTTTTTATTATCTTTGCACCAAAATAACAAAGGATATGGCTGCATTTCAACTCGCATTATTAGATGAGGCTGTGAAGTTCTTGCAGGAACTACCACAGCAGGCGCACAAGAAAATCCTGTACAACATTGGCAGGGTTGCTGGTGGCGAGAGAAACAATGAGCTTTTCAAGAAACTGGAGAACTCGGACATATGGGAATTCCGAACTCTCTACAACGGCATTGCCTACAGGCTCTTCGCCTTTTGGGACACGGAGGAGCAGACGTTGGTGGTAGCCACTCACGGAATAATCAAGAAAACGCAGAAGACCCCGAAGAAGGAAATCGCAAGGGCCGAGGCTATAATGAAGAAATATTTCGAACTTAAAAACAAATAGATATGAAAAAGATTGGCGATATGACACTCTACACCTTTGATGAAACAAAAGACATGCTTCTGGGAAAGGTTGGCACTCCCGACCGCGACGAGCATGAGCGCAAGGTGAATGAAGCCCTACACGCATACCGCATCGGTGAAGCCGTAAAGAAGGCACGCATGATGCAGAACCTCACACAAGAGGAACTGGGTGAGCGCATAGGAGTTCAGAAGGCTCAGATTTCTCGAATAGAGAAAGGATATAGTATCAGCATCCCGACTATGAGCAGAGTCTTCAAGGCTCTTGGCATAGCCACCGCTACCCTTGACCTCGGAACGGCAGGAAAGGTCGCACTTTGGTAATATTCCCCCAAAAACTATGGAAAAAATATACTCACAAAGAGATATTGCCACTATAAAAAGAGGGAGGGGATAGTAATACAGAAATATAAATGCCGCTCATAGGTTTTACAAAATAACCATGAGCGGCATTATTATTTAAATTCTTTATAATATATAAGGTAGCCCCTTTTGATTTGAATTACTATCCCCTTGCCCCTTCACGGGGAACGTCGAAGAGGTTGCCGTTCCGTAGGAGGAAGGCAAAGGGTGTCCGAAGGGCGGGAAAGGGGTCTTTACTTATTCTTCAACAAATCCCTAATCTCTGTAAGCAGCTTTTCCTCAGCAGATGGTTCTGGAGCAGGTGCAGGAGCAGCAGGCTTTTCCTCTTCCTTCTTCTTCAGCTTATTGATACCCTTAACAAGCATGAACACACAGAATGCGATGATGATGAAGTCAAGGAGGGTCTGGATAAAGTTACCATAGTTTATGGTTGCAGGAGCGGTAGTAACCTCAACGCCCTCAACAACAAGTTTTGGCAACTCCACCTTCAAATCCGAGAAGTTCACACCACCGATAAGCCAGCCGATAGGAGGCATGATGAGGTCATCAACAATAGAACTAACGATCTTACCAAACGCGCCGCCGATGATTACACCGACAGCCATGTCAACTGCATTGCCCTTAACGGCGAACGCCTTAAATTCTTCAATGAATTTTCCCATAATATTAAAAAATTGAAATGTGTAAATAGCAATTCTGCTACAAAAATACAAAACTTTTAGAAATAATTCGTATATTCTCAAAAATATTTCGCATTTTTTCCGTGTTTTCCGTTTTTTTTAGTACTTTTGCAGTGTTTTAGAAAGAAATATATTCAAAAAAGATTATATTCACCTTTATTTAATAATAAAAAGTTAAACAAAAATGACAAAAGTAGCTATTAACGGTTTTGGCCGTATTGGTCGTCTCGCATTCC
>CACYXI010000256.1 GCA_902778265.1 uncultured Bacteroidales bacterium
CATCAACCCTAACGTAAAGGTCAATGCCATTCAGGATCTGCTCATGGCAAACAATGCCCTCGACATCATCAAGGACTACGACTTCATAGTTGACGGCACAGACAACTTCCCCGTAAAGTTCCTTATCAATGATGCGTGCGTAATGGCAGGCAAGCCATTCAGTCATGGTGGCATCCTTCGTTTCGAGGGCCAGACCTTCACCCACGTACCAGGCTCAGCCTGCTACCGTTGTGTGTTCGGCGCCCCACCACCACCAAACCTCGTGCCTACCTGTTCACAAGCCGGAGTACTTGGAGCCATCGCCGGAATGCTCGGCACTATTCAGGCAGCCGAGACCTTGAAATATATCACAGGTGTAGGCGAGCTTCTCACCAATAAGCTCCTCACATTCAATGCCAAGACGATGGATTTCCGCAAGATCAGCACCCGTCCTAATCATCACTGCAAGCTCTGCGGTGACAACCCAACCATCACTGAACTCATTGACTATGAGCAGGCTGCGTGTGATCTGAAGAACCACTAACAGAAATGTCGTTATGAAACAAAACCCATACAACTGGACAGACAATGGCAAGGTGATACACATCACCCAGCAAGCCTACGACTCCATTCTTGCGCAAGCCAAGGCCGACGCACCAATAGAGAGTTGTGGCTATGCCCTTGGCGTGGTTGGAGAAGACGGGGTGGCTCTCATCACAGAGAACTACCCCCTCACCAACATCGATCACGCAGCAGAGCATTTCTCGCTTGATCCCAAGGAGCAGTTTGCAGCCATCAAGTATGCCCGCACCAACAAGCTAAAAGTCATTGGCAACTGGCACAGCCATCCCGCATCGCCAAGTCGCCCTTCAGAAGAAGACAAGCGCCTTGCCTTTGACCCTAACATCCTGTATCTCATTCTGTCACTCGCACCCGAGGAATCCGGTCTGCCTTACATCACAGACAAGACTCAACCCGTGCTCAATGCCTTCCACATAGAGAACGGAGAGGTGGAGAGGATTGGAGTGAGACCTGTAAATGAAAAATAATAAAATGAACAATGAAAAATACAAGTTTGTCACTTCACACTGAAGAACAAATCTGTATTTTTTTCATTATTCATTTTTAATTTTATAATTTAACCCGCATTATGGACATAGAGCGTATCATTATAGCAGACAATCAGCCACTTACGGCACTGGCAATAGAAACACTAAGCAAGCGAATCACCTCCTTCCACCACAAGTGGGAGGTGGAAATAGTGTATGCCGCAACAAAATATGAGTTAGGAGTCTTTCTCAAGCAGGGAAAGCCATGCGCTGTAATCATCGATTACACCCTATTCAATTTTGACAATCAGGAGAACTTTGCCATGATGTGCGACCTCTATCAGAAATCATCATCATGGTTACTCCTCAGCGATGAGCTTACCCCCGATTTCCTCCGCTTCGTACTCTATCAGACCACCAACGTTAGCGTAGCTTACAAGGATGCCCCTATCGACATCCTTCGCGAAGCCCTACGCTTCGTACTGCGTGGTGAGCGCTACATAGCCCAGCACGCAATGAGCATTCTGCTGATGCAGGAAGCAGAAGATCAGCAGGAAAAGACCGCCCTCACCCAGACCGAAATCGAAGTGCTGAAGGCAATGACACAGGGCAAGACCACCAAGGAGATAGCTTACGAACGTGCATCAAGTACTCACACCATCAATTCGCATCGCAAGAACATCTTCCGTAAGCTCAACGTGAACTGTGCACATGATGCTATCAAATACGCCCTCAAAGCCGGTCTCGTAGATCAAGCCGAGTTCTATATCTAAGATATGTGATTACCACACACAAGCGATTGCGAGAGTCGGGAAATTGATGTAATTTTGCAGTCGGAAATGGCGGAAAAAGATAAAAGGCTAAAGGTAACATCAATTACCCTTAGCCTTTACTCTATATACTTTACCCCTTACTCTTTACTCTATATACTTTACTCTTTTACCGAAGCCGCCTGAACAATATCCTCAAAGATGTCATCCACAGCCTCAAGTCCTACGGAGAGACGGATAGTAGTATCATAAACATCCATCGCCCTTCTTTGTGAACCAGAGAACGGTCCGAATATAGTAGAAGCAGGATGAATAGCGAGAGTCTTGTTATCGAAGAGATTCGTAGCCCTATGCACAACCTTTAGATTATTAATAAAACTGATAGCAGCAGTCTTATCCTCAAGATCGATAGTAAGCATAGCACCGGCAGTCTTACCAAACTGTTTCTGCGAAAGTTCGTAGAATGGATTATCAGGCAAACCAGTATAGTTAACCCTCTTTATCTGGGGAACTTTCTGCAATCTTGTAGCAAGCTCAAGAGCATTACCAGCCTGCTCCTTGTATCTTGCATGGAGAGTTTCCAAACCGAGAGTCTGCATATAGGCAGCATGAGGAGTCATATACACACCGAGGTTGAAGAGAAGCTCAAAACGAATCTTCGCATTCACCCTTGGGTATCTTCCATAATCAATGATGAGACCGCCGAGCGAGGTAGCACCACCACTTATATACTTAGTGCTGCTAACCACCTCAATATCAACACCAAACTCATTTGCACTGAACTCTGTGAACGGGATGAGCGTAGTATCAGCAATGAGAGGAATATTCTTCTCGTGTGCAATAGCAGAGAGAGCATTGATGTCAGCCACCTCCATCTGCGGATTAGTAATTATCTCGAAGAAGATAAGACAAGTATTCTCATCAATAGCCTCACGAACAGCATTGATATCAAGCAGGTTAACCTCGCGAGTCTCAATACCGAGTGGCTTGAGGGTATTACGCATCAAGGCTATGGTATTTCCAAACAGGTGATTGCTTGTCACGATGTTCTTCCCTGCCCCTACAAAAGCGAGTAGCGAAGTAGTGATAGCTGCCATGCCCGAATTAAAGGCAAAGACATTAGATGCCCCTGTGAGAGCCTTCACGCGATCCTCAAAGAAGGTAACGGTAGGATTCATCACGCGAGAGTATTCAGGATCAAGCACACGTCCGCAGAATGCATCGCTCATGTGCTTAGCAGTATCAAACTCGTAAGCAGCGCAATGATACACCGGCATACTCAGTGCACCATACGGATCTGCTTTCGGATAATTAGTCGTCGTAGCTATAGTTTGTTTCTTCATCTTTACATTAACATTAACCATTTCCGACTGCAAAATTACATCAATTTCCCGACTCTCGCAATCGCTTGTGTGTGGTAATCACATACCACAATTGTGGTATTATAGCCAATACGTTTACCTTACATATAAAAACTAAAAAGCCCCGAGGACTTTCGTTCTCGAGGCTTGTCTTTGAGCTATTTGCCTTGCTCTCTTCTTTGAAAGGAGGCGGCTACCTACTCTCCCGCATTGCATTGCAGTACCATCGGCGCAAGCAGGCTTAACTTCTCTGTTCGGAATGGGAAGAGGT
>CACYXI010000257.1 GCA_902778265.1 uncultured Bacteroidales bacterium
GCATGAACTTTCCATTCCATAAAGCGGGTTTACCTTTGCCACAGGAACGTATCTAACGGGCGTAACGGAAATACACAGCGAAGGTTCGCGGTTCGGACGCCCAAGCTATAGGCTTGCACCAAGAAGAAGGTAGTTAATTCCCTTGTCAAGGCACCACAAGGAAATGATTCATGGCAGCGTGTTCCCTGAATAGGGAAGACAAAGACGCATCGATGCTCTTGTCGTTGATATGTCTTTATGCCATGCGGACACACTCTTTGTCGGTAATCCATCTTTGGGTAGCTGATAAGCACCCAGATGCATCACCGTCAATGTGTATGTCCCCAGTTAATCTTTGGGACTCGAAAGAATGAATAAGGATTTTGTTGCTTTCAAGTGTCACAAATCTATTAGCTATTTGTGACGGTTTTAACACTTGCTCTGTCCAAATGAATGTTTATGCATTATATGGATGAATACCAAAAACCGCCGTTTTTGTTACTTTTTCAATTAACTCTTGCAAATCATAAAAAATATATGTATTTTTGTGCCAAAATTGGTACTTTAATCATAGTATCATAAATGTTGGACTATAGTAATTTTGGAACTGGCTTATGATAATAGGGTATGCACGAGTAAGTACGCAAGATCAGCAGACACTTAGGCAAATTGACCAACTGAAAGAATTTGGTTGTGAAAGGATTTATGAAGAGAAAGCATCAGGAACCAAGCGCGACAGAGTAGAGTTGATTCGAATGATGGATGCCCTTCGAGAAGGAGATGTCGTCATTATCACAGAATTGTCTCGATTAAGCAGAACTGTAAAGGACTTGTTTGAAATTGTGGATAGAATCCATAATATCGGTGCTGACATTAAGTCCTTGAAAGAATCATGGATTGATACAACTACTCCACAGGGAAAACTTCTTTTCACCATTTTTGCTGGAATAAGCCAATTCGAACGCGATTTAATCCGTCAAAGAACTATTGAAGGTTTACAGGCAGCACGTGCAAGAGGTCGCAATGGTGGTCGACCACCCAAAGACAAGTCCAAGATAAAACTAGCATTAAGTATGTATGATTCTAAGGTCTGCTCCATTTCGCAAATATTGGAAACTGTAGGAATTAGCAAAACAACTTTATATCGATATATTAGAACGCGAAGAGACTAACTTGCACAGAAATGAGGGAGTAAATGTTAAATAACATGTGTTTTATGATAAAAAACACGTCAAAATTTGGTTATATCCTAATTTTTATCTAATTTTGCACCGCATTAATAACTTACAATGAATTTTGTTATTGAAGAAATAAAGGAATTGTCGGGTGATGCAGCCAGCATCTATTCCGTAACGATGGAAGGCGAGGAAATTACCTTGCTTGAGCAGTTCTTTGAAGAAAATGCAGAATATGATGAGGAATTGACTGAGATTCTGAACAAACTATATGTAATGGGAAAAGAAACCGGATGTCGATGGGACAACTTCAAGCACAACGAGGGTAGTCCTGGTGATGGGGTGTCTGTTCTGAAGGCGGGTCGCTTGCGGCTCTATTGTTTATATGTGGATTCAACCATTGTCTGTTTCGGATCAGGTGGCTATAAATCGCCCGAGATACGTGCTTATCAAGAAGATCCAGAACTGAATGAGAGAGTTGAGCAAATGAAAGCTATCGCAGAACGCATTAACAAAGCAATTAAGGAGAAAGATATTGAGATAAAAGATGGTAAACTAAATATAAATTATTGGGACTATGAAGATTAGAAATGCATCAGGAGTGTTGGGCAGGATGTTGGCAAACATGGATGAGCTGAGCCTTGCCAAGACTCGTAATCGGATGATGGTGGCTGCTAAAATCGCAGATGCAATGCGTAGCAGTGGCATGAACCAGAAACAGCTTGCCCAGAAAATGGGCAAGACGGAATCAGAAGTCTCTGAGTGGCTGTCAGGTGACAGAAACTTTACTTTGGATACTTTGACAGAGATAGAGCATACTCTGAACGTGTCATTACTAGACACGGATAAACCACGGTATGCCTACTCTGAGAAAGTTGATAAGCAGGCAATAATAGTGCCGATAATTTTTTTCCAAACAAAGGAATATGCTACAGCATCAATGACTATGGGTGGGTTTAGTAAATATAAGAAGAATGGAACGTACTAGTATAAAATACCGTATAGGTGGATTTGATTTGACTCAGTTTGTGCCATCATGGGACGGACTAGAGGGATGTGAGAGCTTCGACATACAAAGTGGAGTTGACTTTGCTTATAATTTTGAGCAGAATGTTATAAAAAGCATTCTAAATGTAGAGTTTTCCCACAAGGAGAAGACAGCTCTAAGAATCCAGCTGTGTACCTTCGTTGCAATAAGTGAAGACACAGTAACAGCATTGGAAAAAGATGGTAAAATTGTAGTTCCTGCTGATTTCCTTGCTCAATGTGCTTCATTCGGACATGGTGCATTGCGTGGTATTATGTATTTGAAAACGATGAATACACCGTTGGAGGGAATCGTTTTACCACCAGTTGTATATGGTGAAATGTTTAAGAAACCTATAACATTTGATAAGACGGCTGAGTAAGCACGATGTTAAAAGTGTATCTGGGAAGCCCCGTTGCACCCATCTGCACTATAAAAAAGATTAAATCGTGTCCCATCTGCTTGCAGTTGGGGCATGTGCTTTTATATGGGGTGTTAGTTACAATTATGGCTCGGTACCAATAGAAAAGTATCGAGCCATAATTGTGTTCGAGAAAGCCGTTTGTATGGCTATAGTTTCTTGTTATCCTTGAACGAATAGTACTGTTCATCCGCAAGGATGATATGATCGCGTAAGGTCATCCGTACTGACTCTGCAGCTTGTGTGAGCTTAGCAGCAATTGTGCTGTCGAACTTTGTTGGAGAGGGATTCCCGCTGACATGGTTATGAACCGTGACAATGTAGGTTGCATTGTAGAGAACACCGAAACGCATGATGTTCCTTGGGTCAGTGGCATTCTCTGACACTTCACCTCGGCAGATCCTGACTCTTCTGAGCAATTCATGCTTCGGATTGAAAAACAATGCCCAGAACTCCTCCACGTCCAGGTCTTCAAGTTGTGGCATCATGTAGTCACCTATGGCCAAGGCGTTTTTCAGAACAGGCTTCTCTTCTGGAGCTGTTTTTCTGAATCGTTTTCCGAATTCACAGGCAGCGACTATAGCAATGGCACGATTCTTACCGATGCCACGATAGCACATCAGTTCTTCCATTGTCTTCTTACCCAGTTTGGAAAGGTCATTGCCGCAGTCATCCAACATCTGATTCATGAGATCTACGGTTGGAAACTCCTTCGGGCCGTTGCCAATAATGATGGCCAAA
>CACYXI010000258.1 GCA_902778265.1 uncultured Bacteroidales bacterium
ACCAACGAACTTGTTCACAAGGCTTGGGAGCACATTCAGGAGATTGAGAAGCTTGGCGGTATGGCTAAGGCTATCGAGACAGGTGTACCTAAGATGCGTATTGAGGAGGCTGCTGCTCGTACTCAGGCTCGTATCGATTCTGGCGTTCAGACAATCGTTGGCACTAACAAGTACCGTCTTGCGCACGAGGATCCTATTGATATCCTTGAGGTTGACAATACCGCTGTTCGTCTTCAGCAGGAGGCAGCCCTCAAGAAACTGAAGGCTGAGCGTGATGAGGAAGCTTGTCAGAAGGCACTTGCAGCCATCACAGCTTGCGTACAGGAGTTTGCTGATGGCAAGAAGTCGGAGAACAACCTCCTTGCTCTTGCTGTTGAGGCAGCAAAGGTTCGTTGTACATTGGGTGAGATATCTGACGCCTGCGAGAAAGTCGTAGGTCGTTATAAGGCAGTAATTAGAACAATTTCAGGCGTGTATAGTTCAGAATCAAAGAATGACAGCGACTTCGAGAAGGCTTGTGAGCTTACCGAGAAGTTTGCGAAGATAGAAGGTCGTCGTCCACGTATCTTCATTGCTAAGATGGGACAGGACGGACATGACCGTGGTGCTAAGGTTGTTGCAACAGGCTATGCCGATTGTGGCTTTGACGTTGATATGGGACCTCTGTTCCAGACTCCGGAAGAGGCTGCTCGTGAGGCTGTAGAGAACGACGTGCATATCGTTGGTGTCAGCTCGCTTGCTGCCCTCTACAAGGCTGGTGTAGCCGCTATCTTCGGGCCAGGTACATCAGTAGCCAAGGCTGCTGTTGAGATGATGAAGATATTGATGGATGAATAAAGCCCCCCATCCCCCCAAGGGGGAGAGGTTTTATATAGTAATGCCGCTCAAAGATTCCAAGTTGGAATGCTTTGAGCGGCGTTTTTATTCTATATGTTCATGTTCTGCAAATTAGAAATTGCCTGGAAGGCAATACTATTAGTAACCCCGTACATACGAGTGAAACGAGGATGTGCGGGGATTAAACCCATAAACAATCTACTGCCTGGAGGGCAGTACATCGCGAAAGGTTATGTGTGAAAGTCATTTATGTACAGCCTTCCAGGCTGGTAAAGATAATGATCATTTTCTATCCGAGGGCATCCTCTCCTTCGTCGAGTATGCACCTCGGTTACTCATAGTACAGCCTTCCAGGCTTTTTGTATCTCTCTTGTTAAAAAATGTAATTTGTAGATTGCAATTTTAAGCATAAAATGTGTTTTTTGCTATATTGATTGCAGATTTTGAAACTTTTCTTCTTTGTTTTCAAAGTAATTTTGTACTTTTACACCGTCTAATGCTATTGCTATGCTAAATAGCACTCAATCGTTAGACACTACATAATGAAAAAGCGTCATCGATGCTTTGTCTATTGGCTGTTTGAACCTAGGAAATTCAATAGTGTGTCAATGGCAATGTCAGAAGTGAATGTTACTGGTATGTATGGAAACGTACTGGGGTGTGCGTAGAGAGTAATTATACTCTCGGCACACTTTCAATACGTGCTACATACAGACGTGGGCAGACACTCTACTCGTCAACACACAAGGCTTTCCTAGGGCCTAAACAGCGGACGAGTAGAAATGGAAGCCTACGTTTTTTTCGTTTTGTGGTAGTGTTAACCTAATAACTAATGCCTAACAGGGCTTCTACAGGCAATAATAGACCTTAATATTTATGAAGTATTGGTTGCACAGAATTACGGGAGGAGACAACGCTTTAGAGTTCGCCCATCCACTACTTTTCACACACAATTATCTTTCTATTGGCTGGAGTTATCTCTCCAAAGATGCTTTTGTCCTTGATGTAAAGAATAGAGGAGAAAAAGCTGTTGATGAAGCTATGCAGGAAGCAGAATGTGGATTGCCTCGTAATAGATGGAACTTATGGCGTTTTGTCAAGGGAATGACCCAAGGTGACATCGTTGTCGTTCCTACTTGGGGAGAGTTTAGTCTTTTTGAGATTGTTGATGATGAAGTCCTTTCTAATGAATCTATGGGTGTTGCTATCTACAAGAATTGGCATGGAAATATGGCATCAAGATATAAGGATGGGTATTTCCATAATGAAGATGGTAATATCATAGACCTTGGTTTTTATCGTAAGGTTAAGCCTATTTTGTTGCATATTCCAAGAGAAGGATATACGGATCAGGAGTTATATTCAAGGATGAAAATACGACAGACAAATGCCGATATTTCTGACTTGAAGGAATCTATCGAGTACGCTCAAAGAGCATTTAATGAGAAGAGACCTATCAATCTAAAGGAGCAAATCGTAGAAGATACTGCACCTAAACTTTTGTCATTGATTGAAAAATTGACCAATGACATAAAGTTTGAAAACTTGGTTGGGTGGTATCTTGAATCTTTAGGTGCAAGAGTCGAAACACCAAGTAAAAATGAGTCTTGCACAGAGGATGGAGATGCTGATAAGGTTGCCTATTTTGAAAACATAAAGACTGCTATCATGGTTCAAGTGAAGAAGCATGAAGGCATGACAGATGATTGGGCAGTACAACAAATCAAAGCGTTTAAGGCTAATCATAACTATAGTGATTACTATACACAGATGTGGGTAATATCATCATGTGAAGAATATAGTGAGAAAGCCTTAAACGAGGCTGAGGCTGTTGGCGTTCGTCTGATAAACGGCATTGAGTTCGCAAGAATGATATTAGATGCCGGATTAGAAGGCTTAAACTTGTAATCATGGTCTTTAAATATAAGGCAGGAAATCAGTCGTTATCTTCGACATTGCTCTTCTGTCTTGTTTTCCAAACAAATATAAATTTATCTAATTTCTAAAGCATTAGTATTATGAAAATATATTTGAAACTTTTTGCCACAATATTGGTCATGGCTTTTCTCTGCATATCTTGTGGAAGAAATGGTTCTGTGAATACCACAGAAAAAGAGAGTGATGCAAATGTTGAAGAAGAAACAGCAGAAGCATCGAATAATCCGTTGGATATCATAGGTTTTACACCAATATATGAACATGATGAGAAACGTTGGTATCTTGAATATATAACACTTCAAACATCAAATGGAGATTATATGTATGATGATGAAGAAGCAGAGGCATATTTGGATGGTTATGTTAGTGTGTTTTATATGGCTTTAGTAATATCGAGTGGTGCGATTTGGTCAGATAAAGGAGATATAAGGGAATATCTGAAACAAAATCTAATTGATGTTGTCGTAAATCTACCTTTGGATTCATCATATCCAGAAAGAATCAGAGAGTATGCAAACGAGAAGTATTATAGCAATAAAGATGGAGAAATTCATAAAGTTAGTAGAGGCTATGGTTATGTTAAATATGCGTGTTACCAAAAAATATTTGACAAATATGTACCTACGTACTTCATCGCAAGCAGGAGCAAAGATGGTCGCTTTATTTTAAAATACTCTCTCATGTAGTTTTTTGGGGGAGATATAGTGAGGATATACTTTATGTTAAAACCTAGTTGCACAATAACGATAAAGCACCTCCATTCTTCCTCCCTTGCAAATCCCTACCAAACTCGATGCAAATCCCATTTCTCGCCTATTCTTAGGAACGGACTTACATCGAGTTTGGTACGGTTTTGTAACGGAGGTATAGCTCTAAGGTGAAAATATGGTTGATGTAATAGGTGTTATATGATTGTCCGCAATTACGTGACAGACGGGCTGAAAGCCCAAAAGCACATAGCATAGAGCAACGCCCTATGTACAAAGTAGTTAGTGTATTCGCCCTGTAGGGGCAAAAGCATTATTATATTAGAGCTTTTGCCCTTGCAGGGCGCATGTTCCCCCCTCCAATTTACCACAGGGCGTTGCCCTGGGCT
>CACYXI010000259.1 GCA_902778265.1 uncultured Bacteroidales bacterium
TCCTCCTCTGGTGTGTGGATTGGCTGGAATGAGTCCTTGCCATAGTGAGCATAGTGACCAGAAGTAACGTAGAGGTTCTTTGAACCGATATGCGGAGTGATAACCTCCTGATAGCCGAAACGCTTCTGAATAGCGCGGAGCATATCCTGAAGACGCAGACGGAGGTCTGTACCCTTTGGCAACCAGATAGGAAGACCCTTACCCACGCGGTCAGAGAACATGAACAGCTCCATCTCCTTACCGATCTTACGGTGGTCACGCTTCTTAGCCTCCTCAAGCATTACAAGGTAGTCGTCAAGCATCTTCTTCTTAGGGAAAGAAATACCATAGAGACGCTGCATCTGCTCGCGCTTTGCATCGCCACGCCAGAAAGCACCGGCGATAGATGTGAGCTTAACGGCCTTGATCGCACCTGTAGAAACGAGATGAGGACCCTTACAGAGGTCGGTGAAATTGCCCTGAGTATATGTAGTGATTGAGCCGTCCTCGAGATCCTGCTCGATGTGCTCGCACTTGTAGGTCTGACCGTCGGCACCGAAAGCAGCCATAGCGTCAGCCTTTGAAACTTCCTTACGAACGAGTGGCTCATCCTTCTTGGCAAGCTCCAGCATCTTCTTCTCGATGTTTGCGAAGTCGCCTTCCTTGATCTGCTCTCCGTTAGGAAGGAGCACGTCATAGAAGAAGCCTGCCTCGATAGCAGGACCGAAACCGAACTGGATGCCAGGATAAAGCTCCTTGAGAGCCTCAGCAAGCAAGTGGGCACTTGTGTGCCAGAAGCTATGCTTACCCTCCTCGTCCTCAAACTTATAGAGGGCAATCTTTGCATCAGCATTGATCGGACGGTTGAGTTCCACTGTCTCACCATTAACACCGCAGCTTACAACGCTGCGTGCGAGAGCTGGTGAGATGCTCTCAGCAATCTGAAGTCCAGTGATGCCCTGTTCATACGGACGAACAGATCCATCTGGGAAAGTAATGTTAATCATCTTTTATATTTAACTATTAGAAGCCTAACCAAGCCTTCCCAAAGGGAAGGATGTTTTATAGTAATAATCCCTATAATGAAGGCGATTATATTTTTTTCCTTAATATTACCAAGCCTCGTTCATTTTCCTCTTTGATTAGAAATACTAACCACTCCCCCTTGAGGGGGTGAGGGGGGAGGAGCCCTCCCTTGGGGAGGGACTGGGTGGGCTTAATCGGTTTGCAAAATTACTGATTTTTTGCGAGACGAGCGAATTTTTCGTCAAAAAAAACATTTTGCAATGCTGAAATCAAAAAAATACACCCGAAATTTGTCTTTTAATCCATTGTATGTCCCTCAGTAAAAATGCATCTCCGATGCTGAACCGGCAATAAATTACAGATTATATTTACTTTAAATTTTTCAATGTGATGATAAGTTCACGAAAAAGCCTTGTAAAGGCGAAATAATATAGGCGTGGGTGCAACCCACGTATCATAGACGTCCATATTTCCAAGAGCGCCGTAGGTGCGATATAATTTCATATCATATTGAGAAGCATGGAATTATGTCGCCCTGACAGGGCTTTAGCTCTCAATATGCACCAATAGATAGGGTTACGCCCTATCCTATGATATGCCGTCCTTACAGGACCTGCCATATGCTTTTCGGGAATTTATCACCATATTGAATTAAATTTTACTTTTCACAAAAGGGAGCGTAAGTCTCCAAATATGTGTTTTGTTGATAGCAACTAACTCCAATGTAACTCCCTTGTGACTCCCATGTAAGTCCCATTGTCAGGAACGGACTTGAAACGGATTTGAAGCGAATTAGAAGCGAAGGAGAAGCGGAACTAAAGCGAAGGTAGAACGAAGGCATAGCGAAGGAGCAACGAAGGCATCATAATCTTTGAATCATGCTGCTCACTTTTACATTTAGAAAAACAGAATTTTTACACTACTCTGCAACTCGTCACCCGTAGCGTTGTAATAATATGTGCATCAGAGAATTACACGGGTGATTCATTTCAATTCACTCGTCACCCACTCATCACCCTCACATAACATATTAACCTGATATAGAACTACTTGCAGAGTCAATTCACTCGTCACCCTAAAAATGGGTGACGAGTGGCGAGAGGGTAAATTACACGTGTAATATTCACATTATCAATAAGATACACAGATTTTGGTGATGAGTTGGGTGACGAGTGGCATAGGTCGAATCAACGCTGTAAGCTACAATGTCACAACAACTTACAGAGCTACGGGTGACGAGTGACGAGTTTTTTCAAAACTCTTTTTCTGAACGTAAAATTGCAATCTCTACATTACAATTTTGGTTTGTTACTAAACAGCTTTTGTTGGCATCATTCTGAAATAGTTGTCGTATTCCTGAAAAGATTCACACATTCCTGATTTCGTTGACAAAGAATTTTATTAACCTTTAATTTGCTTTGTAAAGAAGAAAAAAGGAAACTTGGAAATTCATTCTTCAGACGTTGGCGGCGATACTCACCGCTATAGCGACTACTCTCGGCGTGCAAAGCTGCATGTAGGCGAGATTAAGATATTAAGAGATTAAGAGATTAAGAGATTAAGATATTAATTTCTTAACCCTAACCTCTCTCCTCTAACCTCTCATCCCCCTACGCAGGGGGATTAAGGGGGTCTTTAGAGATTACTTTACCACTTTCTTGCCATTGATGATATACAGACCTGAAGGGAGTTCGTCGAGGGAGGTAACAGGCAAGCGCTTACCGTTGGTGTCGTAGATAGCGTTTGCGGTGTTGAGGGTGTTGTCTGCCTCAACGTCATTGATGGCAGTAGTAGAGTCTTCTTCTACGATGTTCTGGAACTTCTTCCATCCATCAGTAGCTTTATACCGGGCAACAGTTCCCTTTGGCACATACAATGTGCCATTGGAATATGTATCAGAATCGAATGTCTCATCACTTATGGCAAATGGCTTTGCAAGCCTTGAAATGACTTTTTCCAGATTCTTGCAATTCGCGAAAGCCCGTTCTTCAATGCTTGTCACGCTGTTAGGGATAGTGACAGATGCAAGTTTGCCACAATCACCAAATGCTTTACTACCAATGCTCGTCACGTTGTTAGGGATAGTGACAGATGCAAGTTTGTCACAGCCAGAAAATGCGTCAT
>CACYXI010000260.1 GCA_902778265.1 uncultured Bacteroidales bacterium
TAGAAAAGAAGAATCGTGAACTTGAAAAACTCAATGAATTTTTGGAGGAAGCTTCGGCTTTTTTCGCAGCGAGCCGTCGGAAGTCGGGAAGACAGAACGATTAAAGTTCATAGCTTTGAAGACAGATGACGGCAGAAACAGAGGAAATATCAGCTTCTATTGCCGAGCATTAGAGGTCAGCAGACAAGCCTTTTACGATTATATCGAACGCAAGGATAATCCCTGGAAATACGAGTCTCTTGCTGATGAAATGATTAAAATACATAACGAAGATGAATATAATGACTGCTACGGCAGAGAAAGAATGTATATGGCATTGAAGCAGAAGAAAGAATCAGGAGATATCAGCATTGACATCCCTTGCGAAGGTACAGTACGCAAGGTCATGGACGAGATCGGGCTTATCCACAAGCCTCGTAGAAAGCCTAACGGTATTACCAAAGCTGATCGTGAAGCACACAAGTCAGATGATCTTCTTAAGCGTGATTTCAGTGCTGAAAAGCCCCTTGAAAAGGCAGTAACGGATATTAGCGAGGTAAAAGGCAGTGATGGAAAGGTTTATGTTTCAGCAATATTTGACTGCTTTGATCTGATGCCGCTCGGACTTGCCATCGAAGATAACATGAGAGCTTCGCTTTGCTGTCATACCATTGAAAATGCAAAGAAAGCGTACCCGGATATTACTGGATGTATCATACACTCCGACAGAGGAAGTCAGTACACAAGTACAGAATATCGTACAGTAATAAAGAAGTATGGAATAATCCAAAGCATGAATAGTGCCGGCGGTCGCTGTCATGACAATGCCAGATGTGAAAGTATGTGGGCAAGAATGAAAGATGAACTCTTTTATTGCCGTAATGATAAGTCAGAGAACTACACTATGGCAGAACTGAAAACAAAGATATGGAGGTATTTCATGAGCTATTGGGCTAACAGAAGAATCTGCACTGCTAACGGCGGATTGCCACCTGCTGTTAAGAGAAGCCTTTACTATAGCAAGGCTTCATTGGCTGCCTGAAATTGTTCGTTCAAATTGTGTCAAGTAATATTGACAATTTCATATAAAACACCTGACAAGTGGGGAGAGTTCTTTGGAGAAGATTCTTCTTTGCTATGTGCATTAGATAGAATATTTGATGACGCTATGGTATTTATGATAAAAGGAAGTAGTTATCGAGGTCAGAATTGTAAAACAATATCAATAACTGCTGGAGAATTATCTCCTTTACCAAAAACAGAATAAACTAAAGAAAGGAATAACTGGTACATTGGTTATTTCTACTTGGCTTAAATTGGTTAATTTAAGCCGACTAAAAATGGTTAATCCTACCCGACTCTAACATAACCATGAAGCAATCATTCCAAGACAGCTGTTCATGCAGGTGCAGGAAGAACTCCTTCGCAGGGCACATCTTAAAACAGAAAACGGAAAGACCAAGAGAGTCTACAGCAGCAAGTATGCTTTATCGAGCATTGTCTACTGTGGCAAATGCGGAGATCTTTTCAGAAGAGTGGCATGGAAGGCCAGGGGTGCATCCTACAACAAATGGAGATGTGCCAGCCGAATTGAAAAGGGTCCAAAGGAAGGATGCGATGCCGATGCCATCAGCGAAGTTGAACTTCAGAATGCAGTGGTAAGAGCCATCAATAAGACCCTTGGCGGACGAGAACAGTTTCTGGTACAGTTGCAGCACAATATCGAAGATGTATTGAATGGGGACTCGACAGCGACTCTTGAGTATATAGACCAAAGGATGGCAGAACTTCAAGAGAAGCTTGTGATGTGTGTGAACAAGAATGCCGAGTACGATGTCATTGCAAACGAGATTGATGCCTTAAGGGAAAAGAAGGCAGCAGTTGTAACCAGAGATGCTGAACAGGAAATGTTAAGAAAACGAATCGATGAGATGCGACAGTTCCTGCAGTCACAGACTAACCGTGTTACGGAGTACGATGAGCAGATGGTCAGAAGGCTTATCGAGAAGATTACAGTCTTTGATGACAATCTTATCTTTGAATTCAAATCCGGCATGACACTTGAACTTATGAGATAATTGAATATGGAATATGATACGGACACCTTGCAGCAATGCAGGGTGTTTTTGTCATTCATAAAAAATTTACAGAGTAGAACTGTGCCAGGATTGAAAATATCAACCAAATGGTTTATAATAATACTGTAATAGATGTGCAGTAGTCGATGGAGGACAACATGAAGACATCCGATATGATTAAAGAATTATGTAATAAAAAGAATATAAGTCTTTCAGAACTTGCCAGACGGATAGGTCAGACTCCACAGAACTTCGGCAAGAAACTGAAACGAGATACTGTGACTTTGGAAGAATTAAAGCTGATAGCTGATGTCATGAGTGTAACCTTTGAGCAGTCATTTATCTTCCCGGATGGAGAGCAGATAAAAACAAGCAACGAATAGGTGGTGAGTTCTACGGATAGATTTTCAGAGAAGAGCCTTCTTTCACTTGGAGACTATTATGTGTATGGACTCATAGACCCACGCACAAAGCAAATCTTCTATATTGGAAAAGGCACGAAAAACAGAGTATTTGAGCATGAAAAAGAAAGCCTGGGCAGTCCTGATAGTGAGAAGTTGAAACTGAAGACTATTGCAGATATTAAGGATGCCGGACTTGAAGTTGAAAAGATAATTATAAATTCAAATTTGACTGAAGAAGAGGCATTTGCTGCAGAGGCATCACTGATCAATGCATTCAACTATGTTAGCGATGCAGGACTGACAAACATTGTTGCCGGACATCATTCAGCAGAGGCTTTATCTGTTGATGAGTATGAAAGAATAAATGGTGCGGTTGAACCTGAAGAAAAAGACATCAGGCACAAAATCCTTGTCATCAAAATAAACAGACTCTATCAGAGAGGAATGGATGAGAAAGTATTATATGATGCTGTTCGTGGTGTCTGGAGAGCATGAAAAGAAAAGGTTAAAACAGTGGAGTATGTTTTCGGTGTTTACAATTCTTTGATTGTAGCAGTATATAAGCCATCAGAGTGGTTTGTATGTAAAGAGGCAAAGGACAGACTTCCAAGACAGGATATCGTTCTGACACCGAAAACTGAAAATAGATTATTCTTCGTAGATGAAAGATATGAACAGGGACTTCCACTTGATGAGAATGAATCATTCTACATTGGAAAGTCGATAGCCGGACTGAAGTTAAACCAGTCGGCACAAAATCCGATTACATATCTGAACCCACAGTAGAGAGAAAAAATTCCAGTTTTCGGAATTAAACAAATTTGCTGTTTGCTGTTATGATGTTGCGTTAGGAGGAAAGTGATTTTGATAGAGAAGGCACAAAAAGAAGATTTAAAGGAAATACTCGAATTGCAATATTTGGCTTATCAAAGCGAAGCTAAACTCTTTGGAGATATGGATATTCCGCCATTAAAACAAACGATAGAGGAAGTGGGCGAAGAATTTGCAAAGGGTACTGTTTTAAAAGTAGTGGATAACAGCGGAGATATTATTGGTTCTGTCAGGGCGTATGAAGAGAACGGAACAGTTTATATCGGCAAATTGATGGTACATCCTAAAATGCAAAAGCAGGGAATCGGTACGCAACTTTTATTGGCAATGGAGAATGAATTTCCGAATTGCAGGTATGAGTTGTTTACCAGTACCAAAAGTATTAGCAACATAAGATTATATGAAAGATTGGGATATAAAATTTTTAAAGAGGAAGCAGTATCTGAGGAACTGCAATTTGTATATTTGGAAAAATGTTAAGAAGCTTTGAATTTGTCGGTATGTAAAAGGTTTTTGACAGTGTTTTCGAAGGTGTGTCAAAGCCTATTGATAGATGATTTTCTATAAATGAGTTATTATCCTTTCAGATGGAGGTCACACATATGGAAATTGAGAAGAAATTAAAAGAAGCAAGAACAAATGTTGGATTGACACAAGAACAGGTTGCAGAGAAAATTATGGTTTCAAGGCAAACCATATCAAATTGGGAAAATGGAAAATCCTTGCCTGATATTGTTAGCATTTTGAACTTGAGTGACCTTTATCAAATTAGTTTAGATGAACTAGGTAATTGCGAAACTAGTTACGCACGTTCCGCAATCTTGATTGAAAACAAAAAAAGAATTCGTTTAGCACACGAATCCTTGGATGAAAAAGTAAAT
>CACYXI010000261.1 GCA_902778265.1 uncultured Bacteroidales bacterium
CAAATAAAACAAGTCATGAAATCTTATAAAATTTCATAAAAACGTATTTTAACAGACTCATAATCTGGAGGTCCCAGGTTCAAGCCCTGGCTGGTCCACGATGATAATCAGCGACTTAGAGAATTCTCTGAGCCGCTGATTTTCGTTTCGGGAACACTATGCGGAAACATCGAAGCTCAGTTCAGATACCATTTCCCGCAATTACGTGTAATCCTATGAGCTGTGATTGCAGCACGTCCTCCGAAGCTACAAGATTATTTTATACTTTTTGCATCCTGCCTTGACTATATATATTCCATGAGGCAATGACATTTGGCTTTGTCCGTGCTCTGTAGTTCCATAGTTTATCAACTTTCCGCTGATGGAGTAAATTGCATAACTTGCTGGGGTACCTTGGCTCTTAATGACTAAAGTGCCGTTGTGTCCGTAAACCTCAATGCTGCTCGTGGCTAACGTCGATTCAACTGATGTCGGGAAGTCATCTGTCTCGATGAAGTTGGTGAAGTAATTCCAACCGACAGGTGAAGTAGGCTGAGAGCAGCTATTTATCCGTGTTCGTATAGAACTTTTGCCGCACTGAACATTTCTGTGTGGCAATTTCATAGCAAACAGCTACTATAAACGAATAAATACCATCCATGGTTTTTCTTTAGGGCAAAGCCCCCACAGAGGAACAGTATGCTGCTTCTCTGTGGGGCTTGATCAAGAAGCTCAGCAATTATATTCGAAATGCGAGATGACTAAAAGTTTCGTTTTCGACTACTTTCGACTATTTTCTCTTCCCTTTGCACCCATTTACTCTGTTTCGCGGTTATAAAGGTAAGAGAACAGTTGCAATAAAGAAATCACACAATGGACAAGAATACTTTCAAGCAAGAAATAAAAGACTACACTGCTCGCGGAGGTAAGTTCGCATTTGTCTTCGGTGACATCCGTCTCCCTGTTATCTATCACGAAGCATTGAACATGTTAGCCGTGAAGATGCCAGCGCATGAGGTGTTTGTTCCAGTCGATTACTCACGTGACTTGGGGGACAATCTCGATGTGCTTATGAATAAACTGCTTGAGAAGTACCCACAACTCACTGACTAAAAAAGAAGTTGCCCGAAGAGAGCGGTAAGGCTTTTATCAATGGCTGTAGCCAAGGACTATCTTCTGCTTCTCTCTTTCGGGCAACTCGTATAGCATTTTACTTCCATTCCACAGGGAGGTCGCGGAAGTTGAAAGTCATGTCACTATTACCCCATGTTGACGAATAGGCCTTTACCGTCAGTGAGGCAATCCGTTTCGTTTCAACCGACACATCTGCAAAGAAGAACTTGAACTTGAAATTGGTGTTTCTGTCAGTAGTAGGTTTGGCATTATCCATACTTCCGAACTGATATTCGTATGTTTCGTAGGTATTTCCTGCATAATCAGTGAGTTGGGCTTGCGCCATCTGCTTGTCTCTGCTTTCACCTGGGTTGTAAAGATTGAGCGTAACTATTATCTTTTTTGTTGTTTTGTCTCCAACAGCCGAGACGAAACCATACTGATAGCCGTCGGCATCAGTGGTGTTTAGGGTATGCTTGATGTCAATGGCCTTCTTGTACTCTGCGTTCCTGTCTGCAAGCTCATTAAGACGGGATTGCATGTGGCAATCTGACCTTGCCAGGTCTCTACTTGTCCCTTCAGGGTCTTTACATCTCCTTCGAATGTCTTGACACGGTCTTCTACTTTTACTGTCTGTCCTGACACTGTGGCAGAGAAAGCCACACACATGATAAGCTTAATGATTTTGTTCATAAGATACGTTGCTGATGTATGGTACAAAGGTAATGATATTTTTTTATTTTTATCGAAGGAATATCCCTACTGGTTCTATGGTTATCCTTACTATCCGAACATAATTGATAGACATGGAAAAAAAATATAGATTTAGAAGGCAATTCTTGATTATATTCGTATCTTTGCAAGTAATTATGAAACCATAACAATATTTATCCATTTATGAAAAAGATTCTCTTTATTGCTTGCCTACTATTGGCATCAGTCGGAACCTTTGCTCAACATGCAAAAGGTTCGTTTAACATTCAACCCAAAGTGGGTCTCAACGTAGCTACGATGACAGACAATGACGGCAGCGATCCTCGCGTGGGGTTTGTCGGAGGTGCTGAGTTCGAATACCAAGCTACCGACTTGTTGTCACTCTCTTTCGGTGCTCTCTACTCACAGCAGGGATTGAAAGCCAATAGCGATGAAATGGACGGTACCATTAAAATGGACTACATAAATGTGCCTGTTCTCCTGAATGTATACGTAACTAAAGGGTTGGCTGTGAAGGCTGGTATTCAGCCAGGGTTCAAGGTCAATAGCAAGGTCAAGGTCTCTGCTTCTGGTGCTTCCGCTGAGGTCGATTTAGAAAAAGCTCTTCAGGCTGGAGGGGTAGATGCCAGTGTAAAGAGTGTAGATTTTGCTATTCCGGTGGGTCTTTCGTACGAATATCGCAACTTTCAATTTGACGCTCGCTACAACTTTAGCGCCACCAAGGCTATAGAGGCTGAGGGTGAATCGACAAAACACTCTGTATTCCAATTCACCGTAGGCTACAAGTTCGATCTATAACCAAACTATATAGAAATATGTCATGCCGCTCATATTATGCTATGGGCGGCATTCTTTTTTATTTAGCCACGCTACGCTGAGTTGAGCAAGCTCTTTCACGGTTTACCCAGGCAAAGTTGCGGTTGAGCATGATTTCCTTCTGACGGGCATCCTTGAAGGCGTAGATTTTGGGGAGGTCGACATAGGCGGCTCCTCCTGCTTGATCTTGGGCCGTCAACAAGCGTATCGGCAAACTGGACGAGAAATACGGCGCCATCCGAAAAAACTTCGCCATTGACCTCACCTACGAGGGAGAAGGCAAGGATGAGAAGGTGGTATCCATCTCGTGGAAGAAAAACGGCGAGCAGGTTGACACTGCTAAGAAGTTCCATGGAAAACATGTCCTGATCACCAGCCTTGATGAGAAAGAAGAAACTATTGTCTGGAGATTTTATAATGTGATAAGAACTGTGGAAGAGACCTTCCATACCCTCAAGAGTGACCTCGACATCAGGCCTGTCTACCACAAATCTGACGA
>CACYXI010000262.1 GCA_902778265.1 uncultured Bacteroidales bacterium
TCCCATCTCCTTCATGCTTGTGGCTCCCACTTCAGCAATAATCTTCTTCACCTCTGCCTCAATCTCCTCTTGGGAAAGTTGTTTCGGCAGATAACTCTCAAGTACTTCCACTTGTGCCAATTCAGCATCAGCCAAGTCCTGACGTCCTGCCTGAGTGTAGGTTGCTGCTGTCTCCTTGCCCTGCTTGGCCAGTTTTGAGATAATCTTCAATGCATCAGCATCAGCCAATGTGTCGTTGGCTCCTGGAGCCGTCTTTGCTTCCAGAAACACTTTCTTAATGTTGCGAAGCGTCTCCAGACGCACCTTGTCGCGAGCTTTCATAGCGGACTTGATGTCCTCGCTAATCTGATCGAATAATGCCATAATTTCGTTATTTTTATCAATCAATACATTTCTTTGTGATGCAAAATTAATGATTTTCCATCTGAACAACTCATACTTCTCTAAAGTTTTAGTTTTATTTAGCGATTAAACTGTCAATAATAATCGAAATGATAGTAGCCACCACCTAAACATGAATCACCAGGCTTCAACAGGTCTTTATGCTGATTAACCATGCCAAGTCGGAAGTAGCCATCCATTGTTATTATAAACTTCGGTAATGTCATAGATGCTTCATACTTACTCTTCCAACCTTTGTTTTATCTTTTCCCAAGCATGAGAACCGTAAAGAAAAGTATCTTTCATCGTTTCCATCATCGGGACAAATCGGCTAAATGGAATAGTGAAACTAAGTTCATTCTTACCAACCCATGGACGGACAGATGGATCTAACAGCCCGATAAAGCAACGATGCCCCTGCCGTGCATTCTCAACGACAGTCATAGAAACCACAGTGCTACAGCCTGAACCAAACTGAGACACCACCGCATCAGGCTCATTAATGTCAAAGAAAGCCCAACCACAAAGTCCAGAGAGCATGTCGGGCGTAGCATAGAAGAAAACTCCTTCTGTTCCCTCGAAGTATTCTGCCTTGTCGATGCGGATGAAATTCAAATAGGGTTTCTCGGCTCTTTTCATTCCAAGTCCGTTTACGTAATCAACAACCATCTCGGGAGTCTTCTTGTATTTCTCCTTCAGTGAGACAAAACCTGGTACTCGTTCTGGCATATCAGAAAAGCCTGTGTATAGCTTCCCACCACCGCAACCAATGACATCGGCACTCAGACTGACAGGCCGACCATCCCTGGCAGCTTGGAGCCCTTTAAAGAAACAACCGCCAATCTTCTCCATGTCGCCAATAGGTTTGTCACTATATCCGAAAAGCAATGGGAGTTGAGCCTTTTCACCAAACGCTTCTCTATAATTCTGTATGAACTCCTTTATATCCATAAACTCATTGATTTTTCTTCATCAGCATACTACAGCACATTTCCATATTGAACACCCAAAGATTACCGTGTCCCATATTAGTGATCTTGTGGTTCCAGATAGTTTACTTTGTCATATTCCGGCAATGACTTCAATCTCAACCAAAGCCCCTTTCGGCAAAGTCTTTACAGCAACGGCAGACCTTGCAGGGTATGGCTCTGCGAAAAACTCCGCATAAACAGCGTTCATATCCGCAAAATCATTCATATCAGCCATGAATACTGTTGTTTTTACTACATTGCCCATTGTCAGACCTGCCTCTTCCAGGATAGCCTTCACGTTGAGCAAAGACTGGCGGGTTTGCTCCTTGATACCTCCCTCAACAAAACTTCCAGTAGCAGGGTTGATGGGTATCTGTCCAGAGGTATAAATGAGATTGCCAACTTGCATTGCCTGACTATAAGGCCCTATTGCCGAAGGCGCCTTTGTTGTACTGATTATTTTTTTCATCGTCTTATGATGTTTTGTTTACTTACATATTTTGTTTGTTCAGAAGAATTTTACTATTTCATCCAGATTCTTTCTCTCAGGACGGCTAGGCTCTTCGGCTCGATAACCCAAAGCAATGACAGCCATGATTGTCTCATTCTCAGGAATGGTGAAGAGTTCTCTAAGCTTGTCTGCGTCACGCATACCCATGATTAGAGTGTCAAAGCCCATAGCCCTAGCCTTCAAGATCAGATAACAGTTGCTCAATCCATTGTCATAGGCTCCCCATCCGTCACCCACCTCGTTGGTTTGGTTGCCCTGGAAGAAGCCAGACTTACCACGTTCAAAGGTTGAGACGATAAGAATAGGTGCATTCTTGATACGTTCCTTATTGCCACCAACCATATCCTGTACAGCCGCAAGTTTTTCTTCGCTGATGGCCACATAGTATTTAGTGGGTTGCTGGTTTGCCCATGAAGGAGCCTCTTGTGCTGCCTTGATAAGATCACGAACTTCTGCCTCTGTGATTTTCTTCGAGGCATCGTAGTTGCGGACACTTCTGCGTGAGGTTAATACTTCGTCGAAAGACAATGTGGATGTAACGTTTTCGCTACTATTGCCGTTGTTGCAACTAGTCATTGATAACAGTGCCATAATAGCACCAAACATGATCTTTTTTGTCATAGTTTAATGTTTTGTAGACACAATTATGTGCCATAATTCTCTTAAAGTATTGTAATGTTGGCTGCAAAGATACGAATAATAAAGGGAAAAAGAGTACCTTTGCAGTGTGTTTTAATAGAATTTGTGAAATGGATTTCTTACCGAAAGACCCTGCAATACTGGTTTCGAGCGTCAACATGCTTCTAAGGGATGAAGAGTTTGACACGTTGGAATCCCTGTGCTACAACTTTGGGACAGAGCCGAAAGACATAAAGAACTACCTATACGGACATGGATTCGTTTACAGCGACGAGCAAAAGCAGTTCCGTCCGATAGGCTATGACAAAAACAGATGATAACGAAAGACTGTATAGAGACCACAAAAGGTTTCAAGAGGACATCACCAAGGCTGTTGAGCTACTGGAAAATATGCTTTAACGATAGTTGGAGACAGCTCTGCCAGCAATGCATTATTTACCAGAGAGACGACGAGTTTTCGAATTCCACCCTTGAACGCAAAAAAAAGAATCCAGCTGTTGCTGAACTCTTTGCGGAGAGAGAGGGATTTTTTTGAACCTTTCATAACCGCTCTTTAAATTTCATAAACTCTCAGTTCCATATTGACAAACCCCGTAAATAGGGGCTTTTT
>CACYXI010000263.1 GCA_902778265.1 uncultured Bacteroidales bacterium
TCCGGTCAGAAGAGAATTGTTTCCCTCTGGGGCTATTCTGTATATTCTCTTGTTGAATGTGCCCCAGTTATAAACTTCCATATAATTCAACCGATAACCGGCCGTTCCGGCATTGGTCGTAAACAAATCATACTGTTCCGGCATACTCTTCCAGTTTTTTCTTAAATGTATCCAAATCTTCCAGCGTCACCTTCTCCTTGATGATGCGATGAATCTTGTAGCGCACCTCATCTCCATTTCGCTTTACCTCCTTAAGGAAGCCCAAGTCGACAACTCTTTGTATATAGGTGTCCAAATCTTTCTCCAACTTTACCCGATTAAAGTCCTGTGGCAGGAACAGCCGCACCTCGTCCTTTATCTCATTACCAGTGATGATTCTGTCCAAAGACTTAGTTTCAATGGGATTGTTGTCATAATCTTCCAGAAGTTGACGCAACACAATCACAACAATGGAAACCTCGAAGCCCAGCTGTCGCCTTGAGACCAGATTCAATGTGGTGTCATCATCAAACACAATCTGCTTGACAAAGGCAAAGCCTTCATCCTTCTTCAAAATCAGCTCGAGTCCTATAACCGCCAGATAGTCTTGTATCTCTACCTGATAGTTGATGATATCCTCCCACACAGGAGACCCTTTTTCTACGGTCTTTTTCAGCAGGAGGATGATTGCTTTAGAATATGGTTTTTGCTCGCTCATATAGATATGATGATTTCCGGAATACGGATTCGTTTATTATTCTCATAGTCAAACACAATGGCCTGACGCTTCTCTTCGTCAACAGACTTATGGGGAAACTGCCCCAATGCACCAAAATAAGCAAACAGTTCAGGAAGGCCCTGCTTCAAGGGAAATTGCTCCACGACATTTTGTAGTGTCACTTGGCTCTTATCCTTCATCGCCTCACGAATGTTTCGCACCAGCACTTTGCGATCTACATAGACATTGCTGAATACTTTGCCCAGTTCGCCCAGTTCTTCTATTGAAAGCGTGTCGGTCTCCGGCATGGTGTTATACTCAGTATTCTCACCCTGCTCAAATGTTATTTTCCTGTCAAACGGAATGTTAATCTCCATCCCGTCATCAACAGACAGCGATATATCAGGCTTCTGGCCTTTTTTTGATATTTCAATCAGCGTGTTCTTGATTTCCTGAACCACCCGTTTACTAACATCTGCGCGCGACATCTCATTTTCCCGAATGATACGGCTCAGTTTATCAGCCATCTTGTCGTTGGTCTGATAAACTTTGCGTCCAGATTCGTACAAGTACTCCACCATGTTTTGCAAGAAGGTGTCGCCACTATCAATGTTCTTTTCCTTCAGTGTCTGGAACAGTTCAGCTATCAAGTCGTCTAACTCCGACTGCATTTCACGTGCCAGCAGGAACTCCCAGAATGCATAGAAGCTCTTACCCTGCGAACTGGACTTCAACTCATCCAGCGCGTCAAATGTATATTGCAAAATACCGCCCTTCTTTAGACCTGGGTCGATCTGTTTCTGATAGATTTCCTTGATGATGTTCTTGAAATTGTCGTCCACATCCTTGAAGTCCGTCAATAACTCCTTGGCCAATTTGTTGATTTGCAGGAACCTCGGGACAATCTCATATTCCTCATACACCTTCACGTCCTCGCCCATCTGTAGCTGCTGAATCTGATGCTCAATTTCCATCTTCTTGTCTTCCAGCAACTGCAAACGCTTCTCCCTGTCCTCGTTGGTATATTCTACCAACTCTCTCAGCTGACTGATTATCGACTTAAACTTTGATTCTGTGCCGATGTACTCTTCTTGCTTCAACCCCGCCAGCCAGTCTATCACCTTGCTTGAGTGCGATGATAACTCATAATAGATTTCCCCGTCTTCATTTCTGTAGTTGGTCAGAAAACCGCTATCCGTCCACTTTCTGATATATTTGGTCGCCTTTTCTTCATATGTATCTGTATAGAGGATATCGCTCTCATCATCCTCATCGAACCCATGACTGTTCAGGTATTCCGCCAACAGACTGTGTATATTCTCGTGAGAAACAGCCGCCACATCACCATAGACTCTCGTCAAGAAGTCAATGATGATGCCGCTGCTCCGAGCCTTCAGTAGCGCCACGCTCGGAGAAGTTTTTAGAATATCTAATATATTATTCTGATTTACCATGTCAGCAATAGTCGTTTTCCTTTACTTCCCTTAATAACCAATCAACAAGATTCCTTTTAGAGGCAATCTCAACCTGTTGGACACATACAATGTCTCCAAAAAGGTCTTTACTTCGTTATAGTCATGGGTAATGGCGCCTCCGCCAGTGTATTCGTTAAGAACAGCAATCACAAGGTACTCGATATCGAACATCATGCAGGCCTGGAAGATGTCTTTTAGGAATTGGTTGTTTCTCACGGCGCGCCCTGCTTCAACTTCTATAACAATTCGATGCTCTCTGTTTACTGCATCAGCATAGAAAGATTTGTCAATAGCATTATTCTCGCCAAAGAGCACCGGAACATCTATCTTCTCGTCACGTCCTTTGCCTTTCTCCACATCATATCCGCAAGCCTCAAGATGCGGACGCAGGAGAGCCAACACGTCGTTCGACACCCTATGTTGGCCGTCAGCAAGAGTTGCCTCAATCTGCTTGAAACAATCAATGACCACTTGTATCTCAGGTGTCACACCATGCGACCGTGGAAAGAATTGAAAGTTTATCATATTACTATGTATTTAATTTGTTTCTGCTTATAACACTAACTTTGCAGAGAATCGTATTAGGATGATTCTTTTCATAGGTCGCATGAACACTCGGTTCGAACTCATTAGCCCAAACCACTCGGAATCCAGCCTTTTCAAAACCAAGGTCAAGACCTCCGCAACCAGCAAAGAATGATATCACGTTCATTACAATTATTCTTTCTTCGTATATGCTTGTTTACTTCTTACCATCTTCTTGCCCTATCGAGAGACTATCGAACGCCTATCCTACGTCCATCTACGTCCTTTTTACGATATAGTTTGAAGTTTTTCTCTGCCATTATCAGTTAGCGCATATTTCTGTTTCGGACTGTTTGGAACATCCTTTATCGTTGGTTCTACCAGACCAGACTCACACAAATGCTGCAATACATTA
>CACYXI010000264.1 GCA_902778265.1 uncultured Bacteroidales bacterium
TGTTTTAGAGTTTAGTGTTTAGAGTTTAGTGTTTAGTGATTAAAAAGAGCACACGGGCGCGTTAAAGGGTATGCGTCCGTGTGTTTTGATTATTTATAGAGGGGTATTACATTAACGTGAATTCGACGAATTGGCTCTTGCTGTCGCATAGCATAACATTAATTAGCCTTACGACTTAGATTCTTATTTTTGTCCAAATTAATGTCTTAATTTACGTCTTAATTAATGTTTCAAAGCAAAGGAAATCCCTGTTTTTTTCATCGAACTCACGTTGATTTACTTTCTAAACCTCCGCGCAAGTAGATCTTCTTTCGTTTATTTTGTCGGCTTTACGGGGATGATCTTCCCGCTCTTGTCAAACGTCATCCTGTCGATGCACACCTGACGATGAGTACCCGGTGATAGCTGACGTTCACGGAAATTATTGTTGATGCGGTGATATACGATATACCATTCGTCTTTGCCTGGTATCTGGAGGACGGAGTTATGCGCCGTGCCGTAGATCTCCTTTGAAGGATCTTGCTGTATCACGATTGGCTCTTCTGCCACGGTGATAGGACCAAGAGGTGATTTCGCTGTACCATAGGCAACATGATAGTTGTCCGCACCTGTGTCGTCAACCGACCAAAGGAAATAGTATGTCCCCTTGCGCTTGAAGACGTATGCACCCTCACGATAGGCGTAATCCTTCAGAGTACCGCCCTTAGGAGTGAGGTTCACCTTCGTCTCCTGCTTTATGCTCGTCATATCGTCGTTAAGCTCCGCACCAGCCATGAAGCCATTGCCCCAGTAGAGGTAATATTTCTTCGTGGCTTGGTCGTAGAACACATCCACGTCAATAGCCTGTCCGCCCTTGGCATCCGCAGGACGGTCAGCATCCGTAATCACAGGATGCCCGCAGTCAACGAAAGGTCCGGTAGGACTGTCGCTTATCGCGCAACCAATCTCCTTGCGGTTGCTCTTTGGGTTATGAGCCGAGAAATAGAAATAATACTTATATCCATCCTTCTGCTTACGCTCTATGATACAAGGTGCCCATGCGTTTCCGTTAGCCCAAGCCACCTGATCACCCTTCACGTTCAGCATCTTACCCTCGTCCTTCCATGATGCAGGATCGCACAAGTCCTTGCCCGGATTCTTAGGATCAGCCTCGCACGAGAACACGTTGAAGTCATAGCCACCCCAGCCGGGAGTGCCGTCGGTGGTTGAATAGATGTAGTATTTCTTCGTGAGGTTAGAGTAGAGCACCTCTGGATCAGCGTGGAAATCGGGTAGGATAGGGTTCTTCCCTGCTCCCCACTTGGCAATCAGTCGGTCTTTCTCCTCTTGAGTGATAGGCATGATGGTTCCGTGGCGAGGTGTGAACTGCCCGTGCGTCTTCGTATCAGCCACCCACTCGAAGGTCTTCAGGTCGGCAGACTTACAGAACTGATAGTGACCTGCGCCATAGCAGTCGTACATCACCACCCACGACTTTCCGTCAAGGCTCTTGCACACGCCAACGCCCTCCACGGCCTTCTTGCACACCTCCACATGACCGTCAATCTTCGTCCATTGAGAGCCGTTAGGCTTGCCCGGCTCGGCTGTGAGTTGCTTTGCCGTTGCTTGGAAGATACCGCCGTGAGCCTCACTCTTATAGAAAAGGTGATAGAGCTGGTCGGCATCGTTATACACTATGTCGCCGTCGATGGTAGCCGAACCGCTATCGAACATATACACAGGCTCGCCCTCAAGGTCGGTAAAGTCCTTGTTCACGTAAGAGTAGAAAATCTTGTCGTAGTTGCACTTCCCATCGTTGGTCAGGAGAGAGTAGAACACCATGTACTTGCCTGCCTTATGGTCGTAGATGGTCTCAGGAGCCCACACGCGCGTAACGTTCTTCCATAGCTTAGGATACTTCGTAGGGAAGTTGATGGCAGAGTGCGTCCAATGGATCAGGTCGGTTGACTTCATCAGCACTATGCCACGGTTACTTGCCCATCCGAGGTTCGACTTCATATCCGTCACCACCATGTAGAATGTCTTGCCGTCTTCTCCGCGAAGGATATGAGGGTCGCGTACACACTGGGTATAGGCTATGGAATCCGACTTGATGACAGGCAATCCCTGATTAAGTAGGGTATAGTTGTAGCCGTCATCGCTCAGCGCATAGCAAATCTGCTCCTGTTCCGGAGCGTTTCCTGTAAAATACGTGAAGAGAAAAGATACTTTCTCCTGTGCTGCGGCAGGCATAATGCTCAATGCCATAGCAATGGTTAGTAGTTGTTTTTTCATTTAGAGTGGCTCCTCATCCGCCCTGTGGGTTTCCTCTCCCCAAATGCGAGGAAAAATTACCTTTTATTGCTGTGAGGGTATTGTTTAATAGTTAGACATTTAATTTTCTTTTGCAAAAATATAAAAAAAAGAGGAAAGAAAAGCATGGAAAGCGGAAAAAAACAGCGAAAAGAGAAAAAATGAAGACAAAAGCAGGAAAAACTCTTTCCTCTATCTCTAAAGTTCGGGTTTTAATCACCATTTATCGACCGAATTATGGGATAAAACATATAAAAAATGTCAATAGGACTCAAAGATTTGTTTTTTATAAAAATAAAGATTATCTTTGTGGTCGATTTAATAACAACTTTATTCTACAAATGAAAAAAATATTTACATTAGTTGCGATGATGGCATTTGCCATCTTTGTGTCTGCACAGACAAAGAAAGTATCTATTCTCGGTGACTCGTATTCCACTTTCCAGGGCATGAATCCTGAAGGATATGCACCGTTCTATCCAAACGACAAAAACGATGTTACAAAGGTAGAACAGACATGGTGGAGCCTCTATATCAAGGCTATGGGTTATGAACTGGAGAAGAACAACTCATGGGGTGGCACAACTATTTGCAATACTGGTTACGGAGGCATGGATGCTACCGCCAACTCTTTCAACGCCCGTTACGAACTTCTGGGCAATCCTGACATCATCTTCGTCTTTGGCGGCACTAACGATGCATGGGCACGTTCTCCTATCGGCGAATACAAGTATGCTGACT
>CACYXI010000265.1 GCA_902778265.1 uncultured Bacteroidales bacterium
GCATCGTATCTTGCGTTTCAAGATTCCCCTCTGGAAGCGTCTTTTCGACATCGTTGTTTCATTATTGGCCATTATCATTCTCTCTCCAGTATTCATCATAACGGCGATTGCTATCCGCTTGGAGAGTAAGGGGCCTGTGATCTTCAAGTCAAAACGAGTAGGCACCAACTACTCCATCTTTGATTTCCTGAAGTTCCGCTCGATGTATGTAGATGCTGAGAGCAAATTGAAAGAAGTCGCAAAAGCGGCGGGCAACCAATATGCCAACAAGGAAAAGCAAGTTGGAGAAGAGCCGCAAAGTGTCATCACAGCCCCACTTGGTGCTGAGGCAGAGATGATGATGATGGATATGGGCATGGAGTCTGACATGATGATCAGCGACGATGAAGTGATGCTGGTTGGCGACGACTTCGTGGTATCAGAGACCGACTTCAACAAAGAGAAGGAAGAAGATAACAACAACGCCTTTGTGAAGATCGAGAATGATCCCCGCGTGACGAAGGTGGGTCGTTTCATTCGCAAATACAGCATTGACGAACTGCCCCAACTCTTCAACATCCTGAAAGGCGAAATGTCGGTGGTCGGTAATCGCCCATTGCCTTTATACGAGGCAGAAAAGCTCACCGTAGATGCCAGCATCGACCGCTTCATGGCGCCGGCAGGTCTGACAGGTCTTTGGCAGGTAGAGGAGCGTGGCAAGGGAGGCATGATGTCTGCTGAAGAGCGCAAGCAGCTCGACATTACCTACGGACAAACCTATAACTTTGCCCTGGACATGAAGATTATCTTCCGCACGCTGACCGCATTTGTCCAGAAAGAGAACGTTTAACAAGAAATTCCAAGAAGTCACCATCATGAACAGGTTCAGACGACTTTTGTTGATAATAGTAACCACAGGATTAAGTGCTGCTGCTTTCGCCCAATTCAACGAGAGTGGTATCTCCGCAGGTTTCTTTGACGCCAGTAATGAGAAAGACATCAATTTCTCTGAGTTCCACCTGCCACCTTTGGCTGTGTTATTTGAGAACGCCAAGTCAACGCCACAGATCATGAGTTTGGAGAAGGCTCGGCAACTGGCTGAGGCAGAAGTCGCTAAGCAAAAAAGGCACATTTTTTCTTATATCACAGGTCATGCCAGCTATAGTTATGGTAAGACGGATATGTGGGGCAACAACACCTCTTCATACGGTCCTATGATTTATCAGTTCCAAGGCAATGTACAAAGTTATTGGAATTTTGGTGCTAATTTGGCTATTCCTGTAGAAGATATTCTTGACCTGACTGCAGCAGTCAAGCGCAAGAGGATGGAGGTAGATCAGGCTGCTTTGGCAAAAGACATCGCCTACGATCAGCTCAAATTACAGATTGCATCATTATATGTAAAGATTACGAACAACCTTGTAAGTTTAAAGACTTTAGGTGAAGCTGCGGCTGCTTATCAGGGGGCAGGCGCTTTGAATCGTGAGGATTTCGAAAACGGCAATATGACCATTGAGAATTATGCATATACGAAATTACATGAAAGTGGCCAAGTTCAAAGTTATCAAACATTACAAACCACAATTACAACCGACATCTTAACATTGGAAATCTTAACGCACACCCCAATTATCACTAACTCGACCACAGAAATTACACTTGACACAGTTGTCAAAAAGACAGATAAAGAAGTTGCAAAAGAGCAAAAAGCCGTTAAAAAGCGTGTCAAGAAATCAATAGAAGAAACCGAAAAAAGGGAAAAAGCATTAGAAAAAGCAGAGCGGAAAGCCGAAAAAGCGGCTGCTAAAGCCCTCAAACGTAACAAATAACCTAAAATAGTCAGATATGGATTTATTCAGATATATAGTCAGATTTTTATATAAAATACGGTGGTATCTGATCATCTTACCACTCATAGCCTTGATTGTGGCTTGGTTCTCAACACGCAATATGGAACGTATCTATGATACGAATACCACCATCTATACAGGTATGATTACGGGGTACAATATTGAAGGCGGTGTTGGATCGGCAGGTGGAAACTCCCAGACTAATATGACTAACCTGATGTTGTTAATTACGACGGATGCAACGATTCACGAGGTTTCACTTCGTCTGTTTGCCCGTTGTATGATGTATGGAAATCCGAACAAAGACAATAACTACATTTCAGCAGAGCATTTCCGTCAACTCAACAATAGTGTCCCGACAGAAGTCAAAGCACTGATTAATCATAACAGTGAAAATGCAACTTATGCCAATCTGAAAGCCTACGAAAAACCCTCTGCGGACAACTTTGTTTTTGGATTATTAAATTACCATCCTTATTTTGGCATCAACAATATTACAGCACGACTAAAAGTATTACAACTCCAAAAAAGTGATATTATTGACATTGGATACACCGCTAATGATGCAGGTATTGCTTATAATACATTGGATATTTTGAATGAGGTCTTTGCCCGTCAATATGCCCAACTACGCTATGGAGAAACCAACAATGTGATTAAATTCTTCGAGCGTGAGGTGGCTCGTCTCTATCGTATTCTGACGAATGCAGAAGACGATTTAATTCGCTATAATGTAGAGAAACGCATTATTAACTATGGAGATCAGACCAAAGAATTAGCTGGCATGGATGCTCAATTTCAAAATGCCCAGAACTCTCGATACCTGAATCAGGCAACCACGCGTGCTCTGATGGATTATTTGGAGCGTCAGTTAGGTGATCGGGCGAAGATTATCAAAGCCAATAAAGAATTTACGAATCAAGTAGCGGATATTTCTCGCATTCAGTCACGTATTTCCAACCTAAAATTAATGAGCAGTGAAGAGGGGAGCGGTATAGAATCACAACAAGAGTTAGCAAAAGCTGAGCGCATGCTGCAAGATGCCACTGCTAATGTAAGGGGACTTGTCAAAGACATTGAGGCTGGCACCTATAGTACAGAAACGGGAGTCAAAGCCAACGATATGATTGGCAGATGGTTAGAACAAGTCTTATTATTGTCGAAAGGATCGCCACATCAGTTTCATCGAGGGCAATTATATGGAGATGCTGAAAGCCCTGAATGCAGCCCGTCTCCGCCAGAAGAATCTGCAGATGACAACAGCTACACTTCGTGTGCTAAACCCACCGATGTTCCCGATGAATGCTCAGCCAACGAATCGTATCATGATTTTATTGGGAGCCTTTATGTTAACATTTGTATTAACGGCGATGTACTTCTTTATTGTAGAGCTATTGGATCGCACCCTTCGTGACCGAATGCGTTCAGAGCGTATCACCAAGATTCCGGTCATGGGCTGTTTCCCCAAAGAGAGTACCCTGCGTTACCGTCGTTTCAACAAAACCATTGCCGACATGGCAATGCGCCAACTCAGTAAAGCTCTGCTCCCCAATTTCAAAGATGGCCAGCAAAATGTACTGAATCTGCTTTCTACAGATGCAGCAAACGGCAAGAGCTACATCGCCCAGGAATTAGAAAACTACTGGATATCCATTGGTCTTCAGGTCCGTCGTCTGACATATGATGAAGATTTTTTGGCAGAAGACAGTCGTTTTATCATGGCAAAGGACATCAAGGATATTTGTCCAGACTTGCTGCCTAATGAAATTGCCATTGTGGAATATCCAAACTAAATCTGGGAACCATTAATTTGATGGTGACACGTGCGAACCGTACCTGGAAAGATGTGGATCAGAAAGCCCTGAAAGAGTTGGAGTCTCAGCTGGAAAACAAAAACTCTCTCTTCATGTACTTGACAGAGTGTCAGCGTTATGCCGTTGAGGAATTTGTCGGCCAATTGCCACCATACACGAAGTTCAACAACTTTGTATATCGCATGTCTCAGATGGGTCTGACA
>CACYXI010000266.1 GCA_902778265.1 uncultured Bacteroidales bacterium
CCCCCCGCCCTCTCCCGTAGAGAGGGAGCCGGAAGGTGAAAGGTTTTCGTTGAATAAATATTACAAGATAAATGGCTGATATCCCCGTTCGCGAATCGGCTCCCTCCCTCCGGGGGAGGGCGGGGGGAGAGGCCGTTCTTTATTTACAAAGTGCTGCAATACAGCGCGATAGCACCTACGATTGCACAGTAGATAGCAAAGTAAATCAGCTTGCACTTCTTAACGAGGGCAATCATCCACTTACAAGCGATACAGCCACTAATGAAAGCGGCAATAAAGCCAACGATAAGTGAACTTGTTGGAACTGTGGCAACTTCACCTCCATGTTCTGCGAGATATTCAGCAGAAGGAGCAAACATGTGCTTGAAATCCAAGAGTGCCTCACCAAGAATTGGTGGGATTACCATAAGGAATGAGAACTGTGCGAGGTTCTTGCGACTATTGCCAAGGAGAAGTCCTGTCGCGATTGTTGAGCCTGAACGTGAAAGACCAGGGAGAACGGCACAAGCCTGAGCAATACCTATGATAAATGCGTGAAGAGGAGAAATCTTTTCCTTCTCTCTTGGCTGATAGAAGTGTGTGAGGGCAAGAAGCACGGATGTAACGAGCAAGCACCAGCCAACCACAACTATCACATTATCAGCATATAGAGCCTCAACCTTATCCTTGAACAGAAGTCCTACGACACCCACAGGAATCATAGAGATAAGGATATTGAGAACATATTTCTGCTCATCGTTCATAGGACCATTGAAACGGAACAATCCTGCGAAGATCCACATCACCTCTCTCCAGAGAATGACGAGTGTGCTGAGAACCGTAGCAACGTGAACAACAATATCAAATGTAAGTCCGCCAGCCTCTGCCTCTGGACCAAGAATTATCTTACCCAACTCCAAATGTCCGCTTGAACTTACTGGAAGATACTCTGTAAAACCTTGTACAAGACCAAGGATCAATGCCTGTAACTCGCTCATTTACTTCTGCTTTGGGCGGTACATAATGCCCGCAATTATTGAAACAAAACCTACGAAGCAAACAACAGGAGCTACCTTGATGCGCATCGCACTAAAAATCTCAGGATTGTACTGGGTGGTATCAGAACTTGCACCACTCATCATTACAAAACCAATCACTACAATCACCATACTTATGGCAAGCATGATGAAATTAATTTTGCCTAATGCTAAATTCTTTTTTTCTTCCATAAAAAATAGCGACCTCTCCCCCCGCCCTCCTCCGTAGGGAGGGAGCCGATTCACGAACGGGGACATCAGCCAATTATCTATATTGTATATTTTTCAAACGAACACCTACAGCCTTCCGGCTCCCTCCCTACGGGGGAGGGCGGGGGGAGAGGCCTCCTTAGACCTTATACAGGTCTTTCGCCTTCATCTTCAGGAAATGATTCACAGAGACATAGACGCAGAAGGTGGTGATGATAAGTCCGAAGAGGACCACCGAAACACCTGTAATGACAAGCGTCTCAACAGTCACTACCTCTGTAATATCTGGCTCGAAATTGTAAAGTCCTGCAATACATCCTGCAAGGGCGGCATCAGCAATAACGGCTGCAAGCAATCCTTGCAAAGCACCCATCTTGAGGAACGGAGCACGGATGAACGACCACGAAGCGCCCACGAGTTTCATAGTGTTGATGGTGAAACGGCGGGCATAGATTCCGAGCCTTACAGTATTGCTGATAAGAGTAAACGAAACAAACGACAGCAGTACGGCAAGAGCCATCATCACGAGCAGCACCTTATGCAGGTTGCTGTTCACCTTATTCATCAAGTCCTGCTGATACGTAACCTCAGAAACCAACTTGTCAGCCTTCAACTGCTTGGCAATCCACTTCATAGAGTCGGCATTGGCACACTCAGCATTCAGATAGATCTCAGCCGAAGGAGTGAAAGGATTCTCGCCAAGGAACTCCGCAGGATTAGCCCCGAGAGCCGCTGTCTGTTCCTTCAGAGCCTGCTCCTTACTGATATAGTCAAGATGATGCACATAGTGTTTCTTCTTTATCTTGCGACATGAAGCCTTCGCCTGCTGGTCGGTAACGTTGTCAGCAAACATAACGGTCACGGTAAGGTTTTCCTTCACATAGTTGGAGAGGTTACGAGCCGTCAAGCCAGTGAACACAACCATCCCAAGGAGTATCAATACAAGAGCCGTACTAATACAGAGTGTCACTACCTGAAGACCGATTCTGCTTCCACCTGATTTCTTTTTCTTCTTCATTATTTTTATCAAAATAAACGTCAAATCCAGCGCATAGGTACACAATACGCCAAATTTCGGTGCAAAGTAACTAAAAATAATTCAATTTCACAAGTATTTAAGCCTTATTAACACTAAAAACATTTTTCTTCTTGAGATAAAATAGCATTGTCGGGAAATTTATTTACTTTTGTTCATGGAAAATGTTCTTATCATCCACCACACACCAAGATTATGCTCAAATACTTATCGTTAATATCGTTATTATTCCTAACAAGTTGCATGAATCCAAGAAAAGATTCAATGTCAGAAAGTGTTGCGGACAGCAAACAAAACGTTGAATTAGCCAAGTGTTCATTTTCTGATTTCGTGAAAAAGTTTTCCGAGGATTCCGTTTTTCAGAAGAAACACATTAGATTTCCATTGGAAATCGCTTTTGACGGAACTGATTATGAAGATGCTGATTCCGTTAGTATATCGTTTATGAAAGAATCAGAATGGAAATTCATGACTTTGAAAGATAGTATAATTGAAGGTATAAAATACATTCACGAAGTTGACACAACAAGTTATACAGTAACCCAATGGGGGGAGGATACAGGGATTTTCGTTGTTTACAATTTTGACAAATCAGACAAAACGTGGGTATTAAATAAAATAGAAGACCATTCAAACTAATTGCGTCATGAAGAAATATATCATATTTGCATTTCTGCTTA
>CACYXI010000267.1 GCA_902778265.1 uncultured Bacteroidales bacterium
GTGACACTAACCAGTTGGATACCATCCTTAGACAACTTGCCTTTCAGATACTTCCAATAGTTGCGGCATTTCTTGTAGTCCTCTTCATCGTTGATGGCACGCACGATGTCAGTAGCCGAGAACCACCACTTGCTGTGTTCCTCGTCCCAAACGGCTCTTACTTCGCGGTCGTTGAAAAAACGTATTGATTTCTTGCTCATCGTGCCTGCAATGTTTTACTCTGCAGCCCTCACTCCCTATGGAGATCAGTTATTGCCACATTGCAAATGCAAAGATAGTAAATATTTTGCACTAAACGAAGAAATTGAAAGAAAAAGTTTGGATTTTACAGAAAAGTATCTATCTTTGCAGTGTGAAAGGAGAAACCAAGTAGAGCCACGATGTGCGGAACGGTGGCATCTGCGTGATGATGAGCAATTCGACCTTGCCGCTTGGTTCCTCTTCACTTTGGATACAGAGCTGGTCACGTGTGGCCAGCTTTTATTGTATTTTGATATATCGCTTGCCAGGTGACAAGGTACCAGGAACATCGTCACTCTATCCAGCGAAACGGAATTGTTGCATTTTGTTCCTTTTTGATGCAAAAATAGTGGATTGGACAAAAAAAATGGTTATTCATTTGGAATTTAGTACTAAAATTAGTACCTTTGCCGCGAATGTAAAAACAATATATCAGCATTTAAAGAATAACGGACTAATAAAAAAATAAAGGAGGAGAACAACTATGGATTATCTGGAATATAAAGGTTACAAGGGCAGTGTAGAATATAGCAAAGAAGATAATTGCTTGTTTGGTAAAGTTCAAGGACTGAGCAAAGATTTGATTGCATATGAGGGTCAGACGCTTGACGAACTACGTAACGATTTTGAAGCTGGCATTGACAGCTACCTTGAAGGCTGTCTGGCTGATGGTGTAGAGCCTGCTAAGCCTTATAGCGGCAAACTGAACCTGCGAATGTCATCAGAACTGCATTCTCGCATAGCAGCATTTGTAGCAAATACAGGTACTACTATTAATGATTTCATCAACCGTGCAATCAAGAACGAACTGAAGAAAGTCGCAGCTATGTAATTGCTTCAAGGTCAGGGGGAGACAGGAACTTTGATTCACGCTAAGGAGTTGTATCAGTAGACCGGTCCCTGAGATTCTTAACTCTTATTTTTAGTACGAATCAGCCATCAGGTCCTTGCGTCCAATAAGGCTAAAGATGGTGATGTTGTTGTCATCATTGACTATTCGGAGAGAACGAAGAATCTCATTCAGTGTCGAGCCACTGGTAGTCACATCATCAACTACCAACACGTTCTGTTTCCGAATAGTTGCATAAAGCTCTTTGTCTGCATCTGAAGCAAACTTCAAAAATTGAATCATATAGGGACGAAAACGGCTCTTCTTGACATCCTTTGCTATGGTGAAATAGTCCTTTTGGTGAATGAGATCAAGCATCTTATTGATAGACTGTCTGACTTCTTCTTTCTGAGCCTCAGTATAACGAGGACGACCATTCTCCAGCTCATCATTCAAATACTGTTGCTCAAAACCATCCATGTCGAACGAGATGTTTGAAGGAAGTGCTTTCACCAACTCCATCTTTCTCAGGGTTGGCTGTGCAAACCTGTAGATATAGCGCAACATGTATTGGTTTACCTTACTCGACGATTCTGGCATAACAACCAAATCATAATCGTACAAATTAATATGCTTGTCGAGATTATCAATGGCTTTCTTAATGAAGTGAGTCAAATCAGGTGTATCTTGTAACGCCTCAGTGAATTTCACATATTTGATAAAAGCAGTACGCACTGAACTTTCCACTTGCTCAGAGAATTCATAACCATAGTAGAAGCACTTGCCGAATGCCTCAACCTGATAGCCATCGCCAGTCAGGCTGACAATGTCTTCAGCACCATCGTGCTCGAAATCGAACACAAACTTTTTCTCTGTATCGTCAAACGTTACGCCCATATCAATCTATCATATTGTTTGCAAAGTTAAGAAACTAATTTGAGAAATGCAAATATTTCAAGAGAAATTAATCTTCATAGGATGTTTCTCCTACTTATACCTAAAATGCTTTCTGTGCTTCAGATAGTCCAAGTCGGCTTGATGGTGGTAGGCTTCTTGTTCGAACCGGATATGGAAATAGGCCTTCTCCCAGTTTCTATACTTGAGGAACAGCAACAGCCACTCTATTCCATACCAAAGAAAGAAGGGAATATAGAGGAGTTCACGCTGCTGTGCAGCATGAATGAGCTCGTGGTTCAGTTCGGTGGCTGACAAGGGACGAAGGGTGAAGACGATGCCAAACAGACAGATGGCATAGTAGTTCTTGGACAGTGGGAGGTGCTTCATCAAGTATACGCGCTTCATCTTTCTAACAGATAGGATAAAGATAGAGGGGAACTAGGGATATTTTTGCAAAGATAAGAAAGTAATTTGAGAAATGCAAATTATTTGGAGGAAATTATTCTTCAAAATTGTGATTTCTTTACTCTAACTCTACTAAATTACGATTACAAACATGCCAACATGCTGATTTAGAACACGTTGCAATAATCAATACCAAAAATCAAACTCTACTTATACTCTACTTAAGCTCTACCTAAGTTCTACTGGAACTCTACCACACATTTGCAAAGTCGCCAAATACTTCCAGGTAGGGAACATGCCCGAATAGAGCTGACAACGGTGAAATTCTCTAGAGAATTTTTGTCAAATACAGCTAATACAGACACAGGACAAGCTAATACAGACACAAGACAAGCTGATACAGACACAGGACAAGCTGATACAGACACAAGACATGTCTTACGCTAGAAAAAGTTGACACAAAGTCAATGTAAAATGAAACAAGAAAACGAAGTAGTAACCAAACGAAGGTATTTAAGTCCTGAGGTAAGAGA
>CACYXI010000268.1 GCA_902778265.1 uncultured Bacteroidales bacterium
CCCAAGATACTTATACAAAGCTGCAATCTTTTCCTTGTCCTCAACCACTACGAACTGCCAGTTGCGCTGGCCTTTTGATGTTGGTGACATGAGGGCTGAACGGAGAATGAGCTTGATATCATCCTTGCTAACAGCCTCTTCCGTGAACTTACGGTGGCTACGACGCATCTGCGCCAAATCTTTGAAATCCATAGTCGTTTCTATTGTTATTTTGTTGTTGTGCTTATTTCCCGTGGCAAAGATAATCAAAAAAAACAAGAAAAAGAATGAAAAATTACCGTTTTATGAAAAAAATCATTATTTTTGCAGTCAATAACTAAAATTGGGAGTATGAAATACGCAGACTTCATAACAAAAATTGAAATTGACTCTCTCTGGAGCGGTAAGAAACACATCGTATGGTCGCTTGACCGTAAGGTGAACATTCTTAGTGGTGTGAATGGAGTGGGTAAGAGCACTATATTAAATAAGGTGGTGAACCCTCTGATGCAGAAACACGCGCCTGGAGGGGTGCTTGCCGCTCTTGAGGAGAACGGCGTACATCTTGATTTCTCTCCAGCCGATTCTGACACCATCCGCTTTGATGTGGTCCGCTCCTTTGACCGTCCGCTCATCAATTCAGAGATGGCAACAAAGCTCGACTTCCAGATAGCCACGGAGCTTGACCTCCAGCTCTTCAACCTTCAGCGCAGATACCTTGACTATCAGGTGAATCTTGGCAACAGAATGATAGCCGCCCTTCAGGCTGGTAAGGCTGAGGAGGCTCAGATGTTGTCTGCCGTGAAGGTGCGTTTTCATGACCTTCTTGATGAACTCTATGCAGAGACGGGCAAGAAAGTGATACGCACGGCAAATGAGATTCGTTTCTTGCAGATAGGCGAGGAACTTACTGCCTATCAGCTTTCGAGTGGTGAGAAGCAGATGCTTGTAATTCTGCTTACCGTGCTCGTGGAAGACTCTCAGCCTTACGTTCTCTTCATGGATGAGCCAGAGGTGAGTCTGCATGTGGATTGGCAGGAACAACTCATAGACCTTATCCTGAAGCTGAACCCAAATGTGCAGATCATACTTACCACGCACTCTCCAGCCGTGATAATGAATGGCTGGGTGGATAGAGTGACGGAGGTGAGTGAGATTGAGGCGTAATGTAAATTAAAAAATAAAAATGAAAAATTAAAAATACTGCTCCCCCAAAAACTTGATCTATTCTCTTGTTGGGACGAAGTGTACTAACTTGTATTTTTCACTTTTCATTTTTCATTTGGCACTTTCAAATGGCAAAGTCATTAAGAATATCATCAAATTACCTGAGTGCTGCCAATGCCATTCACGGAAAGAAGGCGAGACGGCGTATCGTGGCTTATGTGGAGAGCTACGACGATGTCCTGTTCTGGCGAACCGTTCTCAGCGACTATGAGGATGATACACGATATTTCGAGGTGATGCTCCCTACGAGGAACACCCTTTCAAAGGGCAAGAAAAAGGCTATTATGGCAATGCTCAACGAGGGTGGGGGACGCAATATGATTGCCTGTGTAGATGCTGACTATGACTATCTGCTTCAAGGCATTACGGAAAACTCTCGCTCAGTTATTGAATGTCCGTATGTGTTTCATACATACGTGTATGCCATAGAGAATTTCCATTGCTATGCGCCTTCCTTGCATAATGTCTGCGTGATGGCAACGCTCAACGATCATGCCATCTTTGATTTCGTGTGGTTCATGACACGCTATTCGGAGATTATCTATCCGCTTTTTGTCTGGAACATACTGCTTTACCGTCGTCATCAGTTTCATGACTTCACCATGAGCGACATGAATGTGGTGATAGAGATAGGTAAGTTCTCGCTTGCCGATCCTCTTGCACCTCTTGATAAACTTGAGCGTAAGGTGAATGCAAGGTTGGGGGAGGTGCGTAAGAACCATCAGGGACTTAGGAAGGAATATGAGGCTCTTATGGCAGAACTTACAGAGCTTGGTGTGACTCCCCAGACTACTTATCTCTACGTTCAGGGGCATCATCTGTTTGATAATGTGGTTGCTCCACTTGTGGGGCGTGTTTGTGAGAGGCTTAGGGTAGAGCGTGAGACCGAGATTCGCCAGAAGGCGTGTCATGTCACTCAGCGTCAGAATGAACTTTCTGCCTATCAGCATTCGCAGACAGACTCTTCGCAGATGATGAAGAAGAGCACAGGATATTTCCGCTCTGCGCCGTTCCGTAAGTTGCAGAGGGATATAGAGAGTTTCTTGGAAGAGGGTAACAGCCTTTAATTCGTAAGAAAAAGTATCGAAATTCAGGCAATTTGTAATTTTTTTCAGAAATGTAGGTTATTTATATCGAGGAATTTTTGTTTTTGTCGTAAATATTTACTATCTTTGTAGCGATTTTGGCTCATATCGGCAATGTCTTGGGGACATGGGCTGTGGAGCTTAATCGCCTAATAGATATTAGCAATATTCACTATTCAGTAAACAATTTGGAATAAGTATGGAAAACCTCGGATTAGGTTTAACCCTGATGGCTATTGGTATGGTAACAGTTTTTGCCATACTCCTCATTGTCATCAATCTGAGCAATGTGCTCATTAAAATCGTAAACAAAGTGTGCCCTGAGGAGGAAACTCCTAAGAAGAAGGCTGCGCCCGCTGCGGCTCCAGCTCAGATTGATGCTGCCGTAATGGACGTAATCAAGGCTACCGTGGCTCAGATCACAGGTGGTAAGGGTACTGTAACTAACGTAACAAAAGCGTAACAATAAAATTTCAATAAAAATACAATGGCAAAAGAGATAAAGTTCAGTTTGGTCTTTCGTGATATGTGGCAGAGTGCCGGAAAGTATCAGCCACGTGTTGACCAGCTTTTAAAGGTCGCT
>CACYXI010000269.1 GCA_902778265.1 uncultured Bacteroidales bacterium
ATGGAGAGAATAATACAAAGAAGAAAATGAATTTCAAGTTTAATGCAGAACATACGTTCTTTACATCAGATACGCACTTCAATCATGCGAACATTATCAAGTTTTGCAATCGTCCATTCAAGGACGTAGAGCAGATGAACGATGTGATGATAGCAAACTGGAACAGCGTGATAGGTAAAGATGATACAGTTTTCCACTTGGGCGATTTCTGTCTGGGTGGTGCGGCAGAATGGACAAAGATACTCGACCGTCTGAATGGCAAAATTTATCTAATCATGGGTAACCATGATTTGAAGAATATTCGACAAGGATTCATCAGTCGCTTTGAGCATGTAGCCATGCAGATGCACATCGAAGTCGGCAAGCAGAGAATATACCTCTTTCACTATCCTTTCCTTTGTTTTGAAGGCAGTTACAAGGATGTCTGGCAGTTGTTCGGTCATGTCCATACCCGAAGGAATAACACAGGAAATGACGCGGAGAGGCTCCAGTTTCTCTATCCGACCCAGTATGATGTGGGAGTGGACTCCAGTGTCATTTGGGCAAGTAAAGAGAATTATAAATAAGCAAACTGAACAAACAAAAGTAGTAAAACAATGAAACACATACCTGTATTGAGGTACAATGATCTCAGAGATCTGATGTACCTAACCCATGAACACCACTTGAACGGTGTGGTTGTAGACGATGCGGCACTTGAAGTGATGCTCCGTATTGAGAAGACCATGCAGCGACTGGAGGAAATGGGTGATGATGAGCAACGGTGGCTCTGGATAGAACTCAAGGCACCAGGCAAGCGTAATCGTATGGAAACTGCTGATGCTAACGGGAATTACTGGTACCAGGTGTTTACGGCTAACTATAAGGGTTTCCACTACATGATAATCAGAAACCGCCAGTGGAGATATATTGACCTTAGGAGTGCAAGTTACATTGGGGGAGAACGAAGACCTGATGTCTGGCATGGGAATGTGTCGAAGTCTCTACTGAAGCTTGAGAAGCATATCACCGTCTTGGTAGATAGCATCTGTGAGAATGCTGACGAATACAATGCCTATGTCGAGAAGAGTCTGCCTTACTCTAAGCGGGATGGAATCATCAAGCGTGCTGACTTGAATCGCATCTGTCCTGTTTACAGGATGTTTAATAATCCCGCGCGAGTGGTGGATATTGTAAAGAAGAGTAATAGTTTGCCCCTGTGGTCAGCTGATAAAATGACGCTCAGAATCTACATACACGTCTGGCGTATTCTTTATGAAGCATATAGGACGCAGGATCGCTATCGTCCTGAACCTAAGTCTGATTTCGCCAATAAGTCTGACGAAGAAGTATTTGTGAGGTACAACAGCAAGGGACGTGAGATAAAAGGTTTGGACCTCGACAGCGAGCAGGACTATCAAAAATGGTATGATGACAACAGTTCATATCACTGCATGGATGTTGCCTACGCAAGAATCCACCTTCATGCACGTAGGAAGACGAACCGCTGGGGCAATGAGAATGTTCCAGTAGCCGACGGGCAATGGTATTTCTCCTTGGGATTTTGCGTCTATGGCTATTCAAATGATGTAGTCAACATGCTCGAAATACTGTGCGATGAGGGAATAGGTGTCGTATGTGACGAGACCGCAAGGCTCCTCCGAATCGCAGAAGAGACTGACTATGTCGGCATAACTCCCGGTGCCAACAAGTACTCGTATGATGAGAAGGTAGGAAACGAGATAACACTCCCTTGTGTGGATGAAGATATTACGGCTCAGCAAGTGGCCGATGTGATAGATGCCACGGAATGGGAACCTGTTAGAAAAGTTAAACCAATTAATGAACAAAGGCAATGAGAATACAATACATGAGTGACCTGCATATGGAGTTCGCAGAGAACAGCAGGTACATCAAGCATAATGAGTTCCCTGTAAAAGGAGACGTGCTTGTGTTGGCAGGTGATACGTTCTACCTGAACAATACGGTTGCTCCGCTCAGTAAGTTCTGGAAGTGGGCATCGGCCAACTATCGTCAGGTTCTGATAGTCCCAGGCAACCATGAGTATTACCAGTTTTGCGATGTGATGGAGCGTGGATTGCAATGGAAATGGATGCTCAAAGACAATGTGGGCATCTATCAGAACCAGGTAGTTCGGATTGACAACACTGATTTCGTCCTGAGTACTTTGTGGTCAAACATTCCAGCACAGGATGAGTATTTCGTTTGGAAAGGATTGAATGATTTCCGTCAGACTAAATACAAAGGAAAGCTCATCCAGGTGAATGAGTATAACCAACTGCACCAGTTCTGTTTGGACTTCATCAGGAAAAGTGTGGCAGAGAGTACGGCTGAAAAAATCGTTGTGGTTACCCACCATTTGCCTACACGGCAGGTGGTGGCACCACAGCATTTAGACTCGCTCATCAACAGCGCCTTCGCTACGGAATTGGGGGACTTCATAACCAACAGCCGTATCGATGTATGGATATATGGTCATTCCCATACCAATATAGATGCTACTATTGGCAAGACGAAAATCGTCAGCAACCAATTGGGGTATGTCTTCAATGATGAGCATCTTTCGAACGGATTTGAGTGTGGCAAAGTAATAGAATTGTAGAAAAGAAGAATGATTATTGTAACGAATATTAAGAAAGGAATTTATCATGAGTGGAGGTGCATTTGATTACAAACAACACTTCATTGAGTATATGGCCGATGAGATAGAGCAAAGAATATTGAACTCTGGTCGCAAAATCCCCCAGGAAGTCTTAAAAAGGGACCCCTGGATTGGTTATTGGGACGATGATTTTAATGTTCCAAGATATTATCCCCAATACAACCGTAAGACGATAGATATAATGAAAAGAGCTGTCTACGTATTGAGGATGGCTTATATCTATGCCCAACGTGTAGATTGGATGCTTTCTGGTGATGATGGTGAAGATAGTCTTGTTGAACGCTTGGAGAAGGAACTTGAAGAGCTCAAGAAAAAGTATCCCAGCGGTAAGTTTACATTCAAGAAGAAAAGAGTTCGGTATGATGATGACTACGGAGGCTTCCGTGAAATGCCGGATGAGTAAATGAATTATAAAAACAAATAAAGATGAATCGAAATAATAAACAAGGTAATAAGTATTGGTACATGCAGAAAGATGTAGATTGTTTTCTGCACAGTTTTCATTATGAACCATTTAATAGCAATATAAACAAATTATGGACTCTTTAAATTATAAATACATTCATGCCAGTAAACAAAAACGCATTATTGCGTTACAAGATAATAGACAGATGCCTACGC
>CACYXI010000270.1 GCA_902778265.1 uncultured Bacteroidales bacterium
GGTCCTTACATCTGCTACAAAGGCAAGAACTACCGTATGCCAAAGGCTATGCATGAGCGTGCTGCCGAACTTTCATACGAAGAGTGCATGGAAATAGTAAACACTCCTGTAAAAGCCAAGAAATGAAGCGAATAATCCTTATCGGATATATGGGGGCGGGAAAGACCACCGTCGGCAAGCAGCTTGCCAAGGATCTCGGACTTCCATTCTATGACCTCGACTGGTATATTGAGAGCCGTATGCGCAAGAAGATATCACAGATCTTCGAAGAGCGCGGAGAGGAAGGTTTCCGCATAATAGAGCGGAACATGCTTCATGAGGTGGCAGAGTTTGAAGATGTAGTAATCAGTTGCGGTGGCGGTACTCCATGTTTCTTTGACAATATGGATTACATGAACGAAAACTCCGATGTAATCTACCTGAAGGCAACCCCGGAAGTGCTCTACGCCCATTTGCAGATGGGCAGGTCGGTGCGCCCTCTCATAGCAAACAAGACAAAGGATGAACTCCTTGCCTTTATAAAGGAGCAGCTTGCATATCGTGAGCAATTCTATATGAAGGCTAAGCATATTCTGGATGTAACCCTCATGGAGAGTCCGGAAAAGATATCTATCTCTGTTGAAAAAGCAAAAGAATTAATTGGACAGAAATGAAGAAATGGACGATAGAAGACTCTAAGGAGATCTACAACATCAAAGGTTGGGGTGTTAACTTCTTCGGTGTGAACGAAAAAGGTCATGTATATGTCACACCAAAGAAGAATAACGTCCAGGTGGATTTGAAGGAAGTGGTCGATGAACTGGCTGCTGCCCATATTTCCGCACCTCTGCTGCTGCGTTTCCCTGACATCCCCATATTTCCGCACCTCTGCTGCTGCGTTTCCCTGACATTCTTGATACCCGCATTCAGTCAACGGCTGCATGTTTTGAGAAGGCCACCAAGGAGTATAACTTCAAGGGTGATCACTATATCGTGTTCCCTATCAAGGTGAACCAAATGCGCCCTGTCGTTGAGGAGATTATATCACATGGTGCCAAGTACAACATCGGACTTGAGGCCGGCTCTAAGCCTGAGCTTCATGCCGTTCTTGCACAGCACATGGATTCTGACTCTATCGTGATCTGTAACGGTCACAAAGACCAGAATTTTATCGAGATGGCTTTGCTTGCCCAGAAGATGGGTAAGCGTCTGTTCCTCGTTATAGAGAAACTGCCTGAGCTTCGCATCATTGCAGAGACAGCGGCTAAGCTCAATGTGCGTCCGAACCTCGGCATACGTATTAAGCTTGCTTCTTCAGGTGCAGGTAAGTGGCAGGAGAGCGGTGGCGATGCATCTAAGTTCGGTCTTAACTCATCAGAGCTTCTTCTCGCACTCGAGATGCTTGACAAGATGGGACTTCGCGACTGCTTAAAACTCATCCATTTCCATATCGGCTCGCAGATCACCAAGATTCGCCGTATCTCAACAGCTCTTCGTGAGGCTGCTCAATACTACGTGCAGTTGCATCAGATGGGCTTCGGCATTGAGTTCGTGGATTGCGGTGGTGGTCTCGGCGTTGACTACGACGGAACACGCTCAAGTAACTCGGAATCATCCGTGAACTATTCAATTCAGGAGTATGTCAACGACTGCGTTTATACCTTCGTTGATGCAGCCGACAAGAACGATATCCCTCATCCAACCCTTATCTCTGAGGGTGGACGTTCTCTTGCAGCTCATCATTCTGTTCTTATACTTGACGTACTTGAAAGCGTGAGTGCTCCACAGATGCCAGAGGATTTCCAGCCAGGTGAGAATGATCATCAGCTTGTTCATGATCTCACGGAGATTTGGGATAAGCTCTCTACCCGTTCCATGCTTGAGGACTGGCATGATGCTGAGGATATTCGCGAAGAAGCTCTTGACCTCTTCCGTCATGGTATCATCGACCTAAAGACACGTGCACAGATAGAGTCACTTTATTGGGCTATTACTCATGAGGTTTCAGAACTTGCACACCATCAGAAGCACGTTCCTGACGAGCTTCGCAGTCTTGACAAGCAGATGGCAGACAAGTATTTCTGCAATTTCTCTCTCTTCCAGAGTATGCCAGACTCATGGGGCATTGATCAGCTCTTCCCTATCATGCCTATCCAGCGACTTGACGAGCAGCCTACACGCTCAGCACAGATTCAGGATATTACCTGCGATTCTGACGGTAAGGTGGCTACATACGTCAATGGCGGTCAGCAGACAAGCTACCTGCCTTTGCATCCTGTAAAGCATGGCGAGCATTATTATATAGGTGTTTTCCTCGTCGGAGCATATCAGGAGATTCTTGGTAATATGCACAACCTCTTCGGCGATACCAATGCCGTTCATATCTCTGTTGATGATAACGGCTATCACATAGACAAGACAATCGATGGCGAGACCGTTGCTGACGTATTGGAATACGTGCAGTACTCACCCAAGAACCTTGTTCGCCGTCTGGAAATCTGGGTAGCAAAGTCAGTTAAGGAAGGTAAGATCACACTCGAAGAGGGCAAGGAATTTATCTCTAACTATCGTGCTGGCCTCTATGGCTACACATACCTCGAATAGTCAGTTCCCAGCAGTATGTCTGCTGGGCTAAAAAGAAAGAAAAAAAATGAAGAAAATCACTATAATAAAGGTAGGAGGCGCAGTTGTTGAGGATGCTGCTCAGCTAGATGCCCTCCTTGACAATTTTTGCAAGATTGAAGGTCCAAAGATTCTCGTACACGGAGGTGGTCGTCGTGCCACAAAGGTAGCAGCCTCTCTCGGTATAGAGAGCGTTATGGTAGGCGGTCGTCGTGTTACCGATGCTAAGATGCTTGAGGTTGTGACAATGGTTTATGGCGGTCTCGTAAACAAGAACCTTGTTGCCAAACTTCAGGCTAATAAGGTTAATGCCATTGGTCTCACAGGCGCTGATATGGATGTTATCCGTTCACACAAGCGTCCATTGAAGAAGATGGAGGTTGACGGTGAGGAAAAAATGGTTGACTTCGGTTTCGTAGGCGACGTAGATCGTGCAGACGGCAAGGCACTCGCAAATCTCATACAGCAGGGCGTGGTTCCTGTCATCGCTCCTCTTACACACGATGGCGAAGGAAATATCCTCAATACCAATGCCGACACTATGGCTTCTGAGACAGCCAAGGCTCTCGCTGCAGAAGGTTATGACACTACCCTCATCTACTCTTTTGAGAAGAAAGGCGTACTCAGCAACCCAGATGACGACGATAGCGTTATCCCAACCATCAACCACGCAGATTTCGAGCGTTACAAGGCAGATGGCACTATCTCTGGCGGTATGCTTCCAAAGATAGAGAATGCCCTTGCTGCAGTTGATGCGGGTGTTTCAAGGGTTATCATCACCCTCGCAACAGCTATTGACGGTAATCACGGTACCATCATCAGCAAGTAAAAATAACGGTTAAATGCAAAAATAAGTTAAAAACAAAGGGCAAATGTAACTTTTGCCCTTTTATTATAGTCTTTCAATTAGAGCACAGATGAAGAATATCAGTTTCAAGACCGACGTACTTCCAATGAAGGACAAGCTCTTCAGGCTTGCCTTCCGCATCACGCTCAACCAGCAGGATGCAGAGGATGTTGTGCAGGAGACACTGATAAAAATCTGGAACCGGCACGAT
>CACYXI010000271.1 GCA_902778265.1 uncultured Bacteroidales bacterium
TCTATGTGGTCTGTAAGTGGTCTGAGGGAATAATCATGGTTTGAGAGAGGTTAATATGCGCGGCAGAAGGCTTCAACCAAAGTATAACTTCTTTTTTCATCAACTTCAAAAAAACTTTCTGATTTCTTAAGTTTTTCAATAAATCTTCGTATATTTATCTTTTTCGTCAAACTATAGAAAGCAATAATCGTATTCTATGAAGAAAATCTGCACAAAACATTAATATTTCTGGTATAAAGTATGTTTTTCTTGCAAAAAAGCAGTACCTTTGGCACGTAGAAGCTAAAAACTGGCTAGTATTATGGCGACAAACAAGAACGCACAACTCCGATACCAAGTGCTTGACCGCTGCTTTGGTGATTTTAAACACAAATATACAATAGATGAGCTTATCGATAAGGTCAACGATAAGCTCCACGATTTGTATGGTACAGAGGTGGGTGTCCGCCAAATACGTGAGGACATTAAATATATGCGCGACCGCGTCACTTACAATGCACCTATCGTCGCTTATAGGTTGGAAGGAAAGAAGTGTTATTATAGATACTCCGACTCGGACTTTTCCATTTTCAAGAATGAGCTTTCAGTGGAAGATGTCAACAATTTGCGTTCTACCATTGATATGCTTAGTCGCTATCGTGGGCTGCCTACTAATGCTTGGCTGGAAGAAATAATCTCAAACTTGGAATATCGTTTCGGCATCAAGCCCAACTCCGAAAACCTTATCTCTTTTGAGCAAAATGATCAACTCAAAGGTTTGGAGAATCTTTCAGGTCTTATTGACGCAGTGATGAACCACACAACGCTTTCTGTGCATTATAAGACATATAAAGGGGTGGAATTCATCCACACCATATATCCTTATTATATTAAGGAGTACAACAATCGATGGTTCTTGTTTGGCATGGGTGAAGAAGTTGGAGATATTGAGAATTTGGCTCTTGACAGAATCGTAGAGTATTCCATATCAAATAAATCTTTTAAACCGAATGTGACTACAGACTTCAGCACTTATTTTGATGATGTCATTGGTGTAAGCAAGCCGAAGAGTGATGTAAAGGTGGAAAACATCAAGTTGCGTTTCACCGACAACCGCTTCCCATACGTGTTGTCTAAGCCCCTTCACCACACTCAGACCATTGTAGAGGGAGAGTCGAATACCATACAGATAGAAGTCCGGCCGACACGAGAGCTGGATCAAATCATTTTCTCCTTTATTCCCGATATTGAAGTACTCTCACCCGATTGGTATCGTGCATCAATAACGGAAAAAATAAAAGAAAATTTAGAAAAATATTCTTCTATGAAGGTATAATGCACAAAAGAGGAGTAACTTTGCAGCTGAAAATAAACAAGCACGACATAATATGAGCAATACAATAGGTTTTTCGCACTTTCGCCGTTTCGCCAATTTCCCAGAAATTGACCTTGGCAATATAACCATACTTGTCGGCGGTAATAACTCCGGTAAGTCAACCTTGGTCAAGGCGCTTTTGCTATGTATTGACAACATGCGTCTGATGACTGCAGGTACTAAGGAGAATGTTTCTGTCTCTATGTCACCGAAATTCCGGTTTGATGCCAATGAATGGAATGACGTGAAAATCAAGACTTTCTCGCGTGCCATCCATAACAAGCCGACAAGATCGCTTGACCTGTTAGACGATGAACTTTCTTTACCCACTGAGATGCGATTTGTCTTCACGCTGGGCACTTTTAAATTCGTCATACAGGTTGCTGGCGACCGAGACAAAGACGAGGTAACAGGGGATGTTACTTCTTTATCTATTGAAGATAGGGAGAATATGGTCAAGTTTGATGTTGACTATAGAGGGCGTGTCATGCAATACTCTGTCCTTGGCTCTACAACAGAGAGAGAAACATTGGCTAAGCGACTCTACAATGAGTATGTTTCAGCAAAAGCATCGCTCGAAAAGCTTTCCGATGCAGGCGAAGACCTTTCTGTCATTTCTTCTCAAAGCGAGAAAGTGACATCTCTTGAGAAAAGGATAGCAGAGATTGTGAACCCTGATGGCGATGAATTGCCTGATGATTTCGACTATGCCAGTGCTTTAATGAAAAGATTTCTCGACTTCGCAAGACAAAGATACACCTATACTACTTGGGATTTACCATTTGAAGACTATGGTGACATCATCAATGAGAATTTGTTTGTCCATATCATAGGCAATTTCATTGGATTTGCTAATAATCCGGGAAAAGCGCTCCCAACTGGTATAGCTGACCCCGAAGAGGAAGCTGCAGCAGTACAAGAATGGATGTATGTTCAAGAAGCAAGATCTGTACTACATGAGGAAGTTGACAAGATAAGAAAATCACAAGACGATTTAAGACGCCTTATCAGTAACATCTGTGTAGAGTATATTACGGCTCACGCAGCCAATCAGAACACTATATACAACACAGCCGACCGCAATGACTATATTGCGCAGACTGTTCATGAGTTCATGCGTGCCAAAATTTCAAAAGGTCAGAAAGAATATACTTTTGTAACTGACTGGATGCAGAAGTTTGAGGTAGGATCTGACTTTGAAATCATCTCCATTGATGGCGAGGCATATAGGGTGAAGATTAAAGATGAAGACAATACTTCTGTCAACCTTGCTGACAAAGGCATGGGTTCTATACAACTTATGATACTTCTCCTGAGGTTGGCAACAATACTGCGCAATTACCAGCCGCGAAACATAGTGACATTAGAGGATAATGACGCATTACGGTATCCTGCTATCATCATTGAGGAGCCGGAGCAGAACCTGCATCCAAAGGTGCAGAGTAAGCTTGCCGATCTGTTTCTGTATTTGAATCAGGAGT
>CACYXI010000272.1 GCA_902778265.1 uncultured Bacteroidales bacterium
CCTTACGGAGAGTTCCGTCCACAGTATGGCACAGGTCGTGAGATGATCTGGGTAGGTGGTGGTGCCGGTATGGCTCCTCTCCGTGCACAGATCATGCACATGCTCAAAGGTCATGGTATTGCTCCTGAGGATCGTCAGCGTCCAATGCACTATTTCTATGGTGCACGTGCTCTTGAGGAAATCCCATTCCTCGATGACTTCCTCCAGCTTGAGAAGGACTTCCCTAACTTCCACTTCCATCTTGCCCTCGACCGTCCAGATCCAAAGGCAGATGCAGCAGGAATCAAATATACTCCAGGCTTCGTAGCTCCTGTTATGGGCGATACATACCTCAAGCAGCATGAGACTCCAGAGGATTGTGAGTACTACCTCTGCGGACCTCCAATGATGGCTAAGACCGTTCTCGATCTTCTCCACTCACTCGGCGTTGAGGATAATATGATCCGTTTCGATAACTTCGGTGGATAGGATTTAGTGTAAAGTGAAAAGAGTAAAGAGTAATGTAGATAGTGGCATTTCGCCAAAAGTACTATCCGCATTACTCTTTACTCTTTCTTTTTTCTTCTTTCTTCTTTTTTACTGTTTCACCTCTATCAATTCCACGTCGAAGATGAGGGTAGAGTAAGGAAGTATGATGCTAACCTGTCTATCGCCGTATGCAAGGTAATAAGGGATAAAGAAACGATATTGACTACCAACCTTCATCAGTTGCAATCCCTCTGTCCAGCCCTTGATTACCTGATTAAGGGCAAACTCAGATGGGGCATTACGATTGTAGCTTGAATCGAAAATCCTATTGTCTATGAGGCGACCTTCATAATGACATTTCACCACATCTTTAGAATTAGGACTTTCTCCGTCACCCTCTCGCAAAACCATGTACTGAAGTCCGCTTTCAGTAGTAATAACACCTTCCTTCTTGGCATTTTCCGCAAGAAAATCCTCTCCTTTTTTCTTGTTCTCCTCTATTTGCTCTTTAGAGATAGAAGTTACATTGTCATCATCATTAGAGCAAGAGGTCAAGGTAAAACCACCGACCACCATTGCAATTAATAGCAGAATTTTTTTCATAAAACTAATATTGTGTGAGTAAATTTTATCATAAGAATATTAATACTTTGTTTAGCGCAGGCAAAATTACTCATTTTTTTCGTATTACAAACAGTTTTCACATTTTTTGATTATGCCAACTGAAGATTTCACTTTAACCGTATCTTTTCCTTTTTTTGTTATTGTTTCTTACTCCGAATATACTCCATTGCTTGACCATCAGTTATCCATCGTTTCTCCATCGAAACGATGGACTATCGATGGATTATCGATGGATTATCGATGGACAATCTTCCTTGTTACTGCCTGCAAACATACTGTCTTTTTTGGATGAAAAAATGTGTAAGAAAATCACAAAAGTTATGCTTCGGAAAAATTGACGGCAAAAAGAGAAAATATATACAATGAAATTTGGAGAAATCAGAAAAAATGTTTATATTTTGCCCCATATAACAAGTAGAATTACTATTTCATTTATAGAATTCTTTTCCAAATATATGTTTGGACATATGGTTGTGATGAATAGTATTGATGAAAGAAATTATAGGTCTATTGGCAAGCCCCGATGCTCTTTGTCAGGTCTGCCTACATCTACCGCATTGACGAGGGAAGATATGATAGGCGTGTACAGAGATACCTGCAAGGATTGTCAAGGTGACAAAGATAATTTTTGTAGGATAATACTAGCAGGGGGAACATCACATAATGACAACTCCCCCTGCATACGTTTGTTTTACTTCTTCTTAATTGTGAACTCCACTTTTTGTATTCCGCGCTTATATACATTGGCGAGGACAAGGGCATAGTGCAGCGTTTCGCCCTGTTTCATCGATTGCTGGACGTGGGCCATCTCGCTTTCTGTAAGTATGTTCTTGAAGAGGATTGCAGAACGATTGCTCGGCACAAGGCGTATCTCATCAGTAAGCGGTGAAAGGACGTAGGCGTAGGTTGCTTGATAACGGGCACCCGCCTGCCATAGCGGATGGCTCTTGTCGAGAATGTTCTCCAGATAGATTCGCGCATCCTTGTCAAATTCGGGTGTCGGCGTGCCGTCGGCGTATGTCACCTGACAGTCGGCATCTACCAGATATTCACCACCTTTGGCTATGGCATATTTCTCTATAGGGCATTGCTGCTCATACTCTATGTCTGCCTCGCTCTTTACTTCTTTCTCCACAGGCTCCGCCACCTCTTCAACTTTCTTGTCAGCGAGGATGCGTACCAGTTCGTATGTACGGTTGCTGGCATCCTGAGGAGGATTGGCCAAAATAGTCCGTTTCACGCGCAGCACGTATTCATGACCTCTTTCGTAAGTGAAACCTTTGATTGAGCTGAAGTATAGGTTCAGCCATTGTCCCGGCTCGTCCTCTGTCATCACACGCATGCACTCGATGGGATGCTCTCCCATGCTATCGAAGAGATCGTACTTCACGCCCGGTTCAGCGGAAACGCTCATATTAATCTCATTGGTAATGTCCTTGTCATCATCGTCGCTGCTGCAAGAGACGAAGGAGAAAGCAGCAAGCATCATAAAAATGTTTCTCCAAATCTTCATTGTTTTCATTTCTGTTATGTTTTATATGTTAATGTTTCTGCCTATATAATCGTGATCCGTTAGCAATATTGCATCTGTAATTGTTAATTATTCTTAACCCACATTGTGGTAGTAAATCAACGTGAGTTCGACGACTTCAAGACTGCGAGGGCTGAAAGCCCGACACCTAATAGGGCAGTCCGTAAGGGCTGTTATTCTATAGATGTGTGATTAAAGG
>CACYXI010000273.1 GCA_902778265.1 uncultured Bacteroidales bacterium
CCTCGGCATTAACTGGACAGCGGTTGACAATAAGGTTGTAGAGCTCGCAGAGGGTGTAGAGTCAATCATGCTCGGCGGTTTCGTAGAGCCACAGGTTCGTGCTCAGGCAGGTTGTACATATCCAAACATCTACGGCTATGCTTTCCAACGTACAGAAGATGGACAGCTGCTTCTCCTCGATGGCCTGCCACAGTCAACAACTGACAGCCAAGACCTTGGCAACTGTGCTCCAGACTGGACTATGGGCCTTAACTTCTCAGTCCGTTGGAAGCGTCTCACCCTCGACACAACTTGGAGCTGGCAGAAGGGCGGTAAGATGTATCATGGTTCTCAGTCCGTTGGAAGCGTCTCACCCTCGACACAACTTGGAGCTGGCAGAAGGGCGGTAAGATGTATCATGGTACAAACATGACCATGAACTACTTCGGTGCAACTGAGGAATCCCTCCCTTACCACGAGGGCACAATGGTTGCAGATGGAATTGATATGGTAACCGGTCAGAAGAATACTAAAGAGGTTAGCAAGCAGGACTACTATGCAGCTTACTATGACGTAACAGAGGCAGGTATCTACGACACAAGCTTCTTCAAGCTCCGTGACCTCACCCTTACCTACGATCTCCCTAAGTTCCTCGGCATCAACGCATCTGTATATGGCTTTGTCCGCAACATTCTCGTTTGGGCCAAGATGCCTAATTTCGATCCAGAGTCATCACAGGGTAACGGTAATATGTCAGGTTACTTCGAGCGCTTCTCTGTTCCTGCAACAAAGAGCATCGGTGGTGGTCTGAAAATTACATTCTAATTATTTTTAATGTATCAAGAAAAATCAGATGATTATGAAGAAATATATAGTAATGGCAATGTCTGTCGCTCTTTTCGGCATGACATCATGTTCTGAGGACCAGCTTGATGAGGTAAACAAGAACTACAAATACCCTGCAGCAAATGTCGTTCCGGCACACCTTCAGATTACAGATGCCATCATGGCAACAGCATTCCACACAACTTCAGGCGATTATTCCTTCTACCTCTCTTCTCTTACCGAGCAGCAGGTAGGTACAGGTAATAACCAATTCATGAAGGCAGAATTACGTAACGCAGGTGAAATTGCAGCTCCATCTACATTCGACAATGTTTGGAACTCTACATACTCAAATCTCCTGAACATCAAGGAGATGATTGACAAGGTAGAGAAGAACATAGCAAGCAGCGGCGGTCAGCTCGACGTTCTCGGTGCAGCACAGGTTCTCAAGGTTATCAACTTTGAAATCCTCACAGACATGCACGGAGATATTCCATACTCTGAGGCACTCCAGACTTCCGCTAACATGCAGCCGAAGTCAGATTCTCAGGAAAGCATATATGCCGACCTTGTCAAGACAATCAACAATGCTATCGAGAACCTGAATACTGCCACAGAAGAAAAAATGGCAAATTTCGGTTCTGAGGATATTCTCTTCAAAGGCAACACAAAGAAGTGGCTGGCACTTGCCTATGCAGTAAAGGCACGTCTTTATATTCATCAGACGGCCGTAAACGCCAATGCAGCAGCAGAAGCACTCAAGGCAGCAGACCAAGCTCTTGAGCTTGGTTTTGCAGGTTGCTACGTAAAAGAGTTTGACGGTAATGTAGCCGTAAACCCTTGGGCAGCATTCTCGGACAGTCGTGGCTATACTGCTCCATCAAAGACTGTTGTTGACCTCATGGGTGAAAAAGACCCACGCCTCAAGCACTATATCACAGAAACGGCTCCAGACGACGGCTTTACAGACGTTTACGGCTATGAGCCTGGAACATACGGAACCCCAGGTGACGAGGATTTTGCAAAAGGAAGCTGGACTCCAAATATCTCTGAATACTACTATATGTTCAATGAGCCTGTTCAGGTGCTTTCTCTCCACGAGCTTTACTTCATCAAGGCTGAGGCAGAGGCACGTACTGGTAAGGATGCAACAAAATCCTTCAAGCAGGCTGTTCAGGCTTCTATCACAGAGAGCAATAGCTGGGTAGGCGACGAGGAGACAGGTGAAACCTATGCTAAATCTCTCGGTTCTGCTACTTTGGAGAAGATATTTGTGCAGAAGTATATTGCTATGGCAATTGACGAGCACATCCAGACTTACAACGACCTCCGCCGTTGTATGGCTATGGGCGAGAACTATATCACTCTCACAAACCCTAAGAACAATCAGAGCGGTCTCAATCGCTGGCCTTACCTTCTCCCTTACGGTCAGGGTTCATTGGTATCAAACCCAAATCTCAAGACCGTTGATATCTATGCTAAGCAATGCTGGCTTTTCGGCGGCAAGTAATCGCTTCGTAAGATTTTTTGAACAATCAGATAAGGATGAGTCCTCGTTTCGGGGGCTCATCTTTTTCGTTTCTCAATTATCACTTGCTTTAGCTTGATGAGCCTAAGCGAAGAACTTGCATAGCTTGGTGAGCCTTAGCGAACAATTCATATAGTGTGGGTGTCTTTAAAAAATGTTTGACTATTTGACCATTTGACCACGACAAATATCACAAATATCAAATAAAAGCTATCATTTACGCTCGTTATATTCTTGCATTTTTTATTATAACATAAAGACAGTGACGTTTATGGGTTTTGATATTCCAATTCCCAATTTTATCAATTCAACGATAGACATATATGATTTTCCTGAAAAAATAATGGGAAACGGCATTAACGAAAGAATGTTGTACCTTTGTCTTTTGAGACTACCCTCAAAAGAATCGTCTAATATACTAATTACCAGCTGTTTACAACATCAACCCATTTCGTTGTATGGTCAAATGGTCAAATGGTCAAACATTTTTTAAAGACACCCCATATTTTTCGCACTTCTACTTCAATAATAATATATATAAATTTATTTATATATATTATTATTGACTTGAACCGAGGAAGAAAAAGGGTGTGTGTAAAAAATGTTTGACCATTTGACCATTTGACCTTTTCAATGTCTTTTTGCTTAAAATGCAGATATTCAGCAGATTAACATCTATTTAACAAATCTTAACAGAAAAATCCGAAAGTTGGAATGATTGAGTGGGAAAAGATGAGTAATTTTGCAGTGTCATTCAGACAAAAGGCTAAAGGCAAA
>CACYXI010000274.1 GCA_902778265.1 uncultured Bacteroidales bacterium
TTCGGGTGTTTCTGATTTTTTTAGTACTTTTGCACCATGAATTTACGTAAAAACATAGCAATGACATCGTTACAAGTACTCAGATTGGCTATTTGTGTAACTTTCAGCACAGTTCTTTTCACAAGTTGCGAGAAAAACCCAGAAGCCAAGCAGTTGCTCAAGGAAATACAGGCAGACTATGAGGCCGGCAACTATCAGCGTGTGATATATTCCATCGACTCTATGCGTCACTACTACCCCGATGCAGTAGAGGAGCGTAGGGAAGCCTTGAAATTTCATCAGGAAGCATCTCTGAAGATGGCACAAGACAACCTTGCATTAGTGGATTCTGCCCTTCAGGCAGCAATAAAGCAGTTTGACGAGATGAAACCACAGGTAGAGGCACATCGTAAGGCATGTACGGCTACTAAGGAAGAACTTCAGCAATTCAACGAGCTGCGGGCATATCGTGACTCCCTTCAGGGAGTTTTCAATCTTGAGTGTGCCAAGATAAAATACATTCACAAACGTCAAAAAGAGTTGACAAAAGATAAATGACCTATAGGATTTGGCATTTTAAGAGGCTTTTTCTTTGAAATATCGCCAAAAATCAGTAACTTTGCACCGCTTTATAAATGAGAATTGAAAAGTGAATTCATTTTGATTTTTTCACTTAACACATACGAATTATGACAACTGAGGAAGAATTCAGAAGCGCACTAAAAGAGTGCCGCGATATATTTACCGCAAAACTGGGAGACTATAGTGCCTCCTGGCGTATTCTCCGTCCATCTTCTCTTACCGACCAGCTCTTCATAAAGGCCAAGCGCATACGTCAGCTTGAGACTGGCGAGGTGGCTATGGTGGAAGAGGGTATCCGTCCTGAGATTATGGCGTTGGTGAATTATGGCATCATAGGTCTGATACAGTTGCAGGAAGGCTATGTTGACGAGCCTGATATCGACAAGAAACGTGCCATTGAGCTTTACGACCACTTTGCGGAAGAGACCTTGCAGTTAATGATTCGTAAGAACCACGACTATGCAGAGGCTTGGCGCGGAATGCGGGTTACAAGCTATACAGACTTCATCCTCACAAAGATAAACAGGATAAAGGAGATCGAGGACCACCAGGGTAAGGTTAGCGTATCCGAAGGTATTGATTCTAACTATATGGACATCATAAACTACGCTGTGTTCGGACTCATTAAAACGAAGGAATAAAAGTGAAGAGGCTTCAAAGCATACTGATTAATATTGCCCGAGTTATCCTCGCCATAACATTCATCTTCTCTGGATATGTTAAGGCGGTTGACCCGATAGGAACGCAGTATAAGCTGCAGGACTATGCCGAGGCGCTTGGGGTGTTGCAGTATGTGCCCGACTGGCTGACTCTTTCCACATCTGTGGCATTATCAGCTTTGGAGTTCTCACTTGGAGTCTTCCTTCTTTTTGCCATACTGAGGAAAGTAGTAGCCAACGTGATGCTCCTCTTCATGGTGGTGATGACTCTGGTGACCGTATGGATTTGGATATCAGACCCAGTAAGCGACTGCGGATGCTTTGGCGATGCGATACGCCTGACCAATGGAGAAACGCTTCTGAAGAACATCATACTCCTTGCACTTGCATTCGTGATAGCGAGATGGCCATTGAGGATGCCAAGGTTCGTGAACCTCAGTAACCAATGGATTGTGTTCCACTATACTATCCTCTTCATCCTCGGCACTTCTGTATGGAGCCTGTACGACCTGCCGGTCTTCGACTTCCGCCCATACCACATAGGCGCAAATATTCCAAAGGGTATGGAGATTCCTGAAGGTGCGAAAACGCCAGAGTTTGAGACGACCTTCATATTGGAGAAAGATGGGGTTAAGAAGGAATTCACATTGGAGGAGTATCCAGATTCCACATGGACCTTCATCGACTCTAAGACAAAACAGATAAGCGAGGGGTATGTTCCACCTATCCACGACTTCACGATTACGGATATGCAGACAGGCGATGACCTCACGGAGACAATCAACAAGGGATATACCTTCCTGCTCGTCTCTCCGCATCTGGAACAGTCCGACGATACAAACTTCGGCAACATAGACATGATCTATGAATATGCCTCAGAGAACCATTATAAGTTCTATTGTCTTACGGCGAGCGGTGATTCTGCCATTACACGCTGGAAGGATATGACTGGAGCAGAGTATCCGTTCTATAATACAGACGAGACAACGCTCAAAACAATAGTAAGAAGCAATCCGGGACTTCTGCTGTTGAAGGATGGTACGGTAATCGGTAAATGGAGCCACAATCTTTTGCCGGCCGACGAGATGATAAAACATCCTCTAAGCAAGTCCGAGTTCGGCCACATGCCAGAAGACAAGACAGGCAAACGGATAGCGTTAATACTGCTCTGGTATGTATTGCCTCTTGCCTTGCTCACCATTGCCGACAGACTCTGGATGTGGTCAAGGTGGATAACGAGAAAAGAATTAAAAGAATCCAACAGGATATATAATTTTTTAAAATCAAAACAAAAAATGAGAAAGAAAATCGTAGCAGGTAACTGGAAAATGAACAAGAACCTGCAGGAGGGCGTAGCTCTCGCAAAGGAACTTACTGAGGTAGTAAAGAACCCTAACTGTGATGTTATCATCGGTACTCCATTCATCCACCTCGCAACTGTTGCTGACGTAATCAAGGGCAGCTGCATCAAGCTCTCTGCTGAGAACTGCGCAGACAAGGCTTCTGGTGCTTACACAGGTGAGGTTTCTGCTGAGATGGTTAAGTCAACAGGTGCAGAG
>CACYXI010000275.1 GCA_902778265.1 uncultured Bacteroidales bacterium
TGTTTGGTACCGTTTTCCTGAAAGCGAGTGCAAAGGTACTGCTTTTTCCCGAACCGACCAAATTTTTCGCGAATTATTTTTAGAAAATGATGAATTTTTAGGGTTTGGATGACTAAAATCAAGGCAAATCGGCAATACTCGGCAAAAGTGAGCATAACGTTGCGAAAATGGTGTTTTTAGGGCAGAGATAGGGCATTTGAAAGAAATTACAAAGAAAGATGAAATATTGAAGAACAGAAAGAAAAAGACTTTACCATAAGCTATGATAAAGTCTTTACTGAAATCATATTTGATTAAAGCAATTCCGGGAGTTGGAAGAGTTTTATGCCATTTGAACCCTTGATAAGGATATACTCACCTTTTGGAGGATTGGCAGCAATTTCTTCTTTTACCTGATCAACATTATCAAACTTTCGATAGTCGCAATCAGTATTTGCAAACTCCGAACCTACAAGCCATACATTCGTGATGTCTGTTTGCTTAAGGAAATCAACAACCTTCTGATGCTCCTCTGTACTCACCTCCCCTAACTCACGCATATCTCCAAGAATTGCCATCTTTGGGGAAACCTTCATGTCGCGGAAGTTCTGCAAAGCTGCATTCATACTCGTTGGATTTGCATTATAGGTATCAACGATGAGTTTGTTTGATGCTGTAACTGTAAGCTGAGAACGGTTGTTGCTTGGGATATAGTTGGCAAGCGCATGATTAACCTGTTCCTCAGAAACTCCGAAATGAAGTCCGATAGTGGCAGCCGCTAACATATTATATATATTATAGGAGCCAATAAGGTGGGTATTCACATGGTGGGTTATTGCACCAGAACCTGCATTTTGATTTTTCCAAGAAAAAGCAAGGAATGGCGCACACTCTGTTATCTCGCCAAAGACGGCGAGATCTGAGGATGCAGTTATGCCATACTTTACAAGGTCAAGATCGTGGGAAATACCAATAAGACGTTCGTTGTCAGCATGGATGAAGACCTTCGGGCACTCATACTCCTGATCACTCAGCAAAGATACAGTATGTTTCTTTGACGAGCGGAGGAAATCGTAGAGTTCCCCCTTAGTGCGGATAACACCTTCAAAAGAGCCGAAACCTTCAAGATGTGCCTTACCGACATTAGTGATAATACCAAAATCTGGCTCCACGATATCAACGAGAGTCTTTATCTCACCAGGATGATTTGCCCCCATCTCGATAACAGCAATGTCATGTTCCTTTGTAAGACGAAGCAAAGTCTTTGGTACACCGATATGATTATTGAAGTTGCCATGAGTGAAAAGTACATTATACTTTTCAGACAAAACGGCAGCTATAAGTTCCTTGGTTGTTGTCTTTCCATTAGTTCCTGTTACACCAACGACTGGAGTGCCAAGAGCCTTGCGATGATAGTTAGCAAGAAGTTGAAGAGTTGTGAGAACATCATCAACAAGAATACAGCGAGGATCAGTTGCATACTCAGCCTCATCAATAACGGCATAGGCACAACCAAGTTCAAGAGCTTTCAACGCATAGGCATTGCCATCAAAGGTCTCCCCCTTGAGAGCGAAGAATATACTATCAGCAGGACAGTCACGACTATCGGTAGTAATGACTGGATGCTTAAGGAATATTTCGTATAAAGAAGATATTGACATAATAATATGATTTTTGAAAACGAGAACAAGGCGGAAGAACCGCCTTGAACTATACACGAGTCGAAAAGATTAAGGACGAATCTGTCCATCACCCTCAATAAGCCACTTGTATGTGGTTATCTCCTCAAGAGCCATTGGACCACGAGGACCAAGTTTCTGGGTTGAGATGCCAATCTCTGCACCAAGCCCAAACTGAGCACCGTCAGTAAAACTTGTTGGAGCATTAACATAGACACAAGCGGCATCAACCTGCATCTGGAATGCAGAAGCAGAGTCCTTATTGTCTGTGATGATACACTCACTATGCCCAGAACCAAAGTTGGCAATATGGGAGATTGCTGCATCAAGGGAATCTACGGTCTTAATTGCCATTGAGTATGCCATGAACTCAGTACCGAAAGATTCCTCTGTCGCATGGAAGAGTAGTTCATCACTATACCTGCCAGAAAGAGCAGCAAAGGCACTCTCATCAGCATAGATCTTTACATTACTCTTTACAAGAGGTTCGCAGAGAGCTGGAAGATCAGCGATTCTCTCCTTATTAATAATAAGGCAGTCGAGGGCGTTGCAGACACTTACGCGACGAGTCTTGGCGTTATTCACAATACGCTTACCCTTATCAAGATCACCATCCTTATCAAAATAAGCATGAACAACACCAGCACCTGTCTCAATCACAGGAATCTTTGCTGTATCACGAACAAAGTCAATAAGACGACGACCACCACGAGGGATGCATACATCTATATAGCCAACCGCATTAAGCATCTCGGCTGTAGCCTCATGAGTAGAAGGCAAGAGAGCAACCACATCATTATCTACGCCGAACTTATCAAGCACGCTATGGATCAAAGCAATGATAGCCTTATTGGAATCATCAGCATCCTTACCGCCCTTCAGAATACACGCATTACCACTCTTGAAACAGAGAGAGAATACATCGAATGATACATTTGGACGAGCCTCATATACCATACCAATCACGCCAAAAGGTACGGACACACGACGAAGATGCAAGCCATTCTCGAGAGTCTTGTCCTTCAGAACTCGGCCAAGAGGAGACGGGAGGGCTGCAACATGACGCATATCAGAAGCAATATCGGCAAGACGAGCCGGACAAGTCCTTTGCATTAGCCTCAAGAAGAGAAGCCTCATTTGCAAGAATGGCATCAGCCACCGCAAGAAGAATCTCATCACGACGAGCATCAGGAATCAAAGCGAGAGAACGACTCGCTACCTTAACTTTCGAGAAAATTTCAAGCATATTATTTTTGTTTTATTTTGGTAGGAACTCTGTATGAACAGTCTCTTCTGGATTCTCCAACAAGAGTCGGAGAATATCAGGACGATTACCATTGGCTATGATAACCTTGATTCCAGCTTCTGCTGTCTGACAAGCAGTATTGTACTTAGACTCCATACCACCACGACCTGCTGAACTCTTAGAAGGAAGAATGTACTTATCAAGACTCTCACCAGGAGCAACAGAACGGATAACCTCAGACTCAGGATCGGAAGGATTGCCCGTATAGATACCATCAATGTTAGAGAGAAGAATGAGAGTTTCTGCCTTCATCATCTGAGCGATAAGACCAGAAAGCTCATCATTATCCGTGAACATCAACTCTGTAACGCACACGGTATCATTCTCATTGACAACAGGAATAACGCCATTCTGAAGCATAACCTCCATACAAGCCTGCTGATTGCGGTACTGCTCTGGAGTCTGAAAATTAGACTTCATTGTCAGCACCTGACCAATATGGATGTTATATTCGCGGAAGAGGTCATAATAGAGGTTCACCAACTTGACCTGTCCCATTGCAGAGAAAAGTTGACGCTGCTCCACAGAGTCAAGATGATGGTCAACCTGAAGCTCACGACGACCACAAGCCACCGCACCTGAGCTAACCAATATCACCTCATACCCATGCCAGCGTAGCCAAGCAATCTGGTCAACAAGCGATGACATACGAGTTATGTCGAGCTTGCCAGATTCAGTGGTGAGGACATTAGAACCTACTTTTACTACAATTCTTTTCATATAATTATATTAACCTATCAATGAATAAAAGATTTGTGAGAGTATCAACTATTCCCAATTTTCATTTATCTTTTATTCCCTGTAGGTGTGTAGAGTATATGTACAAACGGAAATCTCTTTTTACAGCAATACTTGCATATCTCATATTCATTATTCAATGAATCAACATATAAATAACCTTCCGTATGTTTCGTTTGACAAAAATCGCACACAAAGGCATAATTGATATATTTCCCTTTTGTGGAATTTATCAAATTTCTGAATTTCTTTCTAATTTCAAGTGAAATTAGCGGAACTCGTTTTACCTTCTTGGCTTTTTGTTTTTTCATATCACATAAGCGACTAAATCGCTCAAACAAGGCGAATGTTTACTTTAAGCCTGCCTTAAGGCTCTTGATTACAGCCGAGTTGAAACCACAATGATCAAGTTCGTTAAGTCCCTTGATTGTCACGCCACCAGGAGTTGTAACCTTATCAATAGCCTCCTCTGGATGCAAACCTGTTTCCTTGAGAAGAGAAACAGCTCCCTGCATTGTCTGCAAGGCAATCTGCTTTGCCTGCTGTGGATAGAAGCCCATCTCGCAACCGCCCTCCATCTGAGCACGGATATAACGCATAACATAAGCGATACCGCAACTTGCCATCATCATACCAGGACCTACTAGATTCTCTGTAACAACGAGCGTATCACCACAAAGGTCATAAAGAGCCTTTACCTTTGCAAGGCTCTCATCAGATGCGACCTTACCCTTTGCTATGAAACTCATACTTGCCCCGAACTCAGCAGCAATGTTAGGAATAACATAGCAGAACTGGCCTGAAGCGCCCAACTGCTCAGCGAGCTTGTCTGTGGTAAAGTTGGCAGCATCAGAAACGATAATCTGCTTATCAAGATCCAATGCCGACTTGATTTCACCAAGCACAACAGGCATAAGCCAAGGCTTAACCACCATCACAACAATATCTGCACCCTTTACAGCTGCCACATTGTCAGTTGTTATATTGATAGAAGGATATTTCTCCTTGAAACTTGCGAGAAGAGCCTCGTTCTTGTCAGAAATGGTGATAGAAGAG
>CACYXI010000276.1 GCA_902778265.1 uncultured Bacteroidales bacterium
ACAAAACTTTTTCTGTACCGAGGATGGTTTCACCAAAACGACGGTCAATTCTTGATTTCGGACCTGTATATCTAGCCATTTTGCTAAATGTATTTCTTTAATTAATGAATAAATAACTGGATATTCCGGAACTACCCGGACATTCCGTAATTTGATTATACGCGACGACGCTTTGGAGGACGACATCCGTTGTGTGGAAGTGGAGTGCAATCAACGATCTCCATTACCTCGATACCAGCTGTGTGGCAAGCGCGGATAGCGCTCTCACGGCCATTACCTGGACCCTTAACGTATGCCTTAACCTTGCGAAGACCGAGATCGAAAGCAACCTTTGCGCAATCCTCAGCAGCCATCTGAGCAGCGTAAGGAGTGTTCTTCTTGCTTCCACGGAATCCCATCTTACCAGCAGATGACCAAGAAATAACCTGACCTTCTGAGTTAGCAAGGGATACTATGATGTTGTTGAATGAACTGTGAACATGAAGCTGTCCAACAGCATCAACCTTGACATTTCTTTTCTTGTTAGTTGTTGCCTGTTTCTTTGCCATGACTTTTAACTTTAAGCGTTATACGTTAAACTTTACTTAGTGGCCTTCTTCTTGTTAGCAACAGTCTTCTTCTTACCCTTACGAGTACGTGCATTATTCTTAGTGCTCTGACCGCGAACAGGAAGACCATTACGATGACGGATTCCACGATAGCAACCAATATCCATCAGTCGCTTGATGTTCAACTGGATCTCTGAACGGAGATCACCTTCAACCTTGAATTCAGCGCCGATAATTTCACGGATCTTGGCTGCCTGGTCGTCATTCCACTCGCTGACCTTGAGGTCACGGCTGACACCGGCTTTATCCAATATCTTTGCTGAACTACTTCGACCGATACCATAGATATAGGTCAATGCGATTTCGCCACGCTTATTCTGGGGCAAATCTACTCCAACAATTAATGTAAATAAAAAAAATTAAATTAAAAAAATTTGTTTTTAACCCTGACGAAGCTTAAACTTAGGGTTCTTCTTGTTGATAACGTACAGACGACCCTTACGACGAACGATCTTGCAGTCTGGTGTACGCTTCTTTAATGATGCTCTTGTCTTCATATTATATATAAGATATGATTATTTGTAGCGGAATACAATACGTCCCTTGGTAAGATCATAAGGACTCATCTCGACCTTAACCTTATCACCAGGAAGTATTTTGATATAGTGCATCCTCATCTTGCCAGAGATGTGAGCTGTTATAGGACAACCATTCTCCAATTCGACACGGAACATAGCATTGCTGAGAGCTTCAACTATCGTTCCGTCTTGTTCTATAGCAGATTGTTTTGCCATAATAATGTTTAAATATTATTTAAAACGCGTTCTATTTCTTCAAATGTAGATAAAATTTCAGCCTTGCCCTTACGTATTGCTACGGTATGTTCAAAATGAGCAGCAGGCTTTCCGTCACGGGTCTTTATAGACCATTTGTCTTTAGCCAGATAAATATTGCGAGCGCCCAACGTCACCATTGGTTCAATCGCAATACACATACCCGCTTTCAACTTTGTACCATTGCCTCTTCGACCATAGTTAGGAACCTGAGGATTCTCATGCATCTCCTTGCCGATACCATGACCGGTAAGTTCACGCACAATCCCATAGCCGTGTGATTCACAATAGTCTTGAACAGTCTGCCCTATATCACCCAAGTGATTTCCGGCAACAGAGCATTCAATCGCTTTGTACAAACTCTCCTTAGTAACTGACAAAAGTGTCTTAACTTCATCAGAAACCTCACCTACTTGAAAGGTGTATGCAGAGTCGCCATTATATCCAGCAAGAAGTGTGCCACAATCAACAGATATGACATCTCCGTCATGTAAAACTGTATTCTTGTCAGGAATTCCGTGAACTACGACATCATTGACAGATGTGCAGATACTTGCGGGGAAAGGCCCTCCAAATGGATTAGGGAAATTCTTGAAGGTTGGAATCGCTCCGTGGTCTCTGATGAATTCCTCAGCAATTTTATCCAGTTGGAGGGTCGTTACACCGGGTTTTATATTCTTTGCTAACTCCGCAAGTGTCAAACCAACTAACTGGTTCGCCTTACGCATTAGCTCAATTTCATCTTCCGTCTTAAGAAATATTGCCATTCCTTTTTAAGACAAAATTAGTATGCACTAACTCCGTTCTGTGGACGTGTGCGACCTGATGTGAGCAAGCCGTCATAGTGGCGCATCATCAAATGAGACTGAATCTGCTGGATTGTATCGATAACAACACCAACAAGAATCAAGAGAGATGTGCCTCCAAAGAACTGGGAGAAACCTTGTTGTACGTCAAGCAAACTTGCAAAGGCTGGCATAATAGCAATGAAGGCAATGAAGAGCGAACCAGGAAGAGTCAAACGAGACATGATTTCCTCAATGTAGTTTGCTGTATCAATACCTGGCTTAACACCAGGAATGAAACCATTGTTACGCTTCATATCCTCAGCCATCTGTGTAGGATTCAAAGTAATCGCTGTGTAGAGATATGTGAAAGCTATGATCAGAACCACATAAATCGAACAATAGAGAAAACTTCTTGTATCCATGAGAGCCTGTGCAACACCTACCATGCTATCACCAGCAAATGCCTGCAATCCAAGAGCAGGAATCATCATAATTGCCTGAGCAAAGATGATAGGCATAACATTTGCAGCAAAAAGCTTGAGAGGAATATACTGACGTGCACCTCCAAACTGCTGAGTTCCGTTTCCAGCAACAAGCTTCTTCGCATACTCTACAGGCACCTTACGAGTTGCCTGAGTGAGAAGTATTGCTGCACATACAACTGCATAGAGAATGATAACCTCAACAATGAACATTACAAGTCCACCACCAGTAATCGCTGTGAAGCGACTTGAAACTTCCTGAATGAAAGCCTGTGGGAAACGAGCAATAATACCAATCATAATGATCAGTGAGATACCATTACCTACGCCCTTGTCTGTAATGCGCTCACCAAGCCAGAGAATGAACATACTTCCTGCCATAAGGATGATAGTAGCAGGAATCAAGAACTCTGTCCATGAAAGACCTGACGCAAGTGCGCTTGCAGATGTCATTTTCAGGTTAGTAAGATATGCAGGAGCCTGGAAAAGAAGGATTGCCACAGTAAGATAACGTGTGTACTGGGCAATCTTCTTATGGCCGCTTGCGCCCTCACGCTGCATCTTCTGGAAAGAAGGCACCATGATAGCGACAAGCTGCATTACAATAGACGCAGAGATGTATGGCATAATACCAAGCGCAAAGATTGATGCGTTGGAGAATGCACCACCAGAGAACATGTCAAGAAGGGACATCAATCCACCTGCTGTCTGCTCCTGAAGACGCTCGAGGTTTGCAGGGTTGATACCAGGCAGAACAACGAACGAACCGAAACGGTAAATTGCAACAAACAGGACGGTGATGAGGAGTCGCATACGCAAATCCTCAACCTTCCAACAGTTCTTTAGTGTCTCTATAAACTTTTTCATTTACTTAAAGTATAACAGTGTTACCACCTACTGCCTTGATAGCCTCTTCAGCAGTCTTAGAGAAAGCATTTGCCTTAACTGTGAGAGCAGC
>CACYXI010000277.1 GCA_902778265.1 uncultured Bacteroidales bacterium
CATCATTCGCATCGCGTTGATATCATCCTTTGTGAGGCATTCAGGATGCAGACGGATGCCCTTTGGATGCTGTCGCCTTATCTGATGCATCATTTGCGAGAAATGGATGCAGTCGAACAGATCGTGCGTTTTCTTGAAGTCGGCAATCACCTGTTCCTCGTCCTGATTTGATAGTCGTGAGAGTATGCTCAAGGCATCGTCATCGTCGATAATACTGGTGTTTGAAGGCACGAGTTCATGCTCCATAAGCATCCTTATGCAGTAGCGATGGATATTGCCAACAAATAGGTCGTTGATGTCAGAATCGTTGATAGTCTGCGAGATACGCTCTGCCATACCCCTCGCTGCACGGTTGGTGAACGTGAGGCAGAGCATATCGCCGTAAGGCACTCCATGCTCGCTATGAGCCACACGGATTCTTTCGGAGAGAATCTGCGTCTTTCCGCATCCTGGAGGCGCGAGAACGAGATGATGACCTTGTGATATGTTGATTATTTCCTGTTGGCTATAGTCGGGTGTGAACATAGTTTTGCGGGTTAGAGGTTAGGGGGTAGAGGTTAGAGTTTTGGGTAGAGGGCGTGTTTCGTGATTTGCGTTCTCTAAACACTAATCTCTAAACACTAAACTCAAATTAAGCGCAAAGTTAGAAAATTATTTCGTAAAACCTTTTGTTTTTGTGGAAAAATGAGTATCTTTGCAGAAATTTGGTATTAGCTATTAACTTATATGATACTTAGAGAACCATATTTAGCCGATTCGCAGCGCTATCAGAATCAGGACAAGATATATCGTCGCTGTGGGCGTTCGGGCGTGATGTTGCCAAAGGTGAGCCTCGGCTTCTGGCATAACTTCGGCGATGCTGATGCGTATCAGCGTAGCCGTGCCATAACGCATTATGCCTTTGATCATGGCGTTACGCATTTCGACCTTGCCAATAACTACGGACCTCCATACGGTGCGGCAGAGGAGACTCTCGGCCGACTAATGGATGAGGATTTCCGTCCTTATCGCGATGAGCTTTTCATTGCGACAAAGGCTGGATATGATATGTGGCCCGGACCTTATGGCGACTGGGGCTCACGTAAGTATCTGTTTGCGAGTCTGGAGCAGAGTCTGAAGCGCATGAAACTGGATTATGTTGACCTTTTCTATAGTCATCGCTATGATCCTGTCACGCCTCTTGAAGAGACACTTCAGGCACTTGTGGACATCGTGAAGCAGGGCAAGGCTCTCTATGTGGGCATATCCCGTTGGCCTCTTGAGGCTCTGAAGACTGCGAAGGAATACCTTGCTGCTCGTGATGTGCCATTGCTTATTTATCAGGACAAACTGAACCTCATAGAGCGTGAGCCTCTGGATAATGGTGTGCTTGAATATTGTGCGGAAAATGGCATCGGATTTATATCATTCTCGCCACTTGCCCAGGGACTTCTCACCGACCGTTATCTTAATGGTATTCCTGACGATTCACGAATGACGCATAGTCAGTTCCTTCGTCCTGAGAACCTCACTCCAGAGCTTCTTGCCAAGCTCCGCACTATGTCGGCAGAGGCCCAGAAGAACGGTCAGACGCTATCAGATTCAGCCTTACAATGGATTCTCAATCAGCGTGGCGTTACCTCCGTCCTCGTTGGCGTGAGCAAGGTAGAGCAGATGGAGAAGAATATTAAGGCGGTATTGGGTGCTGGGTGATAGGTGTTAGGTGTTGGCGGTTTGTGTTAATCGTATAAGCCTATCCAAATTATTCATTATTAATTAAAATCTCCGATTTTTGAATTTACCACCATACGATAAAATGAAAATACGGCAGGAGAATGGCAAGACAATGGTGCTTGACATTCTCCGTCGTCGATATGTGCGCCTGACTCCCGAGGAGATGGTGCGCCAATGCTTCATTAATTTCCTTGTGGAGTATAAGGGCTATCCAACCGCGCTTATAGGCAACGAGGTGCAACTGTCCATTGGCGAAAAGAAACTACGCTGTGACTCAGTACTTTACGATAGGGATATGCAGCCTCGTATGATAATGGAGTATAAGGCTCCGGATATTGAGATTACAGAAAAGGTACTTCATCAGATTCTTTCCTATAACACCCAACTCAACGTGAAATATCTCATGATGAGCAATGGTACTCAGCACGTCTGCCTGAGATATAATGATGAGTCGGGTAGGTGGGAGTTTATGCCGGAGATACCGAATTATAATGACCTCTAACCTTTAGTTATTTTTCAATTCCTGCTCGTTTCATGATATTGTCGTGGATGAATTCTGAATAGAACAGAAGGTCCCAATGGTGCAGGCAATCGAGATGCACTTTTGCACTCTGAAACGCAGGATTGTTTGTCCATTTCCGATAGTATTCAGGGCGGTTGGTCTTTACTATCAGCATATTCGTTTCTTTGTCGATGCTAACGGTGTGTTCCTCATTTTCATAGGTGAAGTCGGCTGGGGTGGCATCTGTTTTCCAGTTCACAGGATTGATACAGGTAACGGCACCTTCAGCAACGAGTGGCCATATTCCTTCTGTGCTTAATGCGGAGTTGAACGAGATGGTTACGCCTGTTTCTGTCTCGTCACTGGCAGGACGGATATGATTGCTCTTGCAGTCCTCTTCCGTAATTCTGTAGCCTAAGGCATAGGCTGCTACCATACGGTTATACTGCTCGTCGGTCATGTGTTTCAGCAGGTCGAGCACCAGCATTCCGCCTT
>CACYXI010000278.1 GCA_902778265.1 uncultured Bacteroidales bacterium
ACTAAAAGTATTACGCGAAAAGACCGATGACTGCAAGCGGCTGATGGGTGTGACTGAAGCGGAACTGCAGCAGTTCGGCTATAATTAGGATGCACATCGTTCCTGTCCCCATGTGCACTTTATTAGGAATGTTTATCTAAAGAGACAATATGAACTTCTTGGAACTCGTAAAAAGCAGATACAGCTGTAGGGCATATAAGTCCCTCAGCGTGGAGCGCGTGATCAGGGGTCGGTTCCGCTGATCACTTTTTTTCTTTAATTTCTTGTTGATTTGAAATAATTGTCGTACCTTTGCCCTGTAAATCATAAATACTTCTATGTTGCTTTCCAAATAAATGGATAATATTTATTGTTTATTAACTGTTTAATATCAAATAGTTACACTATTTCACGAGAGTACGATGGCTTTTAAGGAAGTCGTGTTCATCAGCCCATCACATTTGTGACGGTTATTGTATGATTATAAACTACAGGCCTACCAGACAAACTTCTATGAGTAGACACGGACTTGTCCGTACCACAATTTACTTCTTCAGAATATATAGTAAGACGCAACAATCTAATATAAGAGGACACCTTTGTCGGCACCTCAGATTTAAGCAGGAGTCGTCTTATAAAGTAGTCTGATAATCTGTATATATTTATTTATCCCATTGGTATGGTTCATATGGTTTGTCATGCTTCAGAACTGAATAAATGATGTTTGACATCTTCCTGGCAACCTTTACGATGGCTTTTTGTGGTTTCATCACTTTCTTGTAGTCTGCATAGCAAGCCCCAAGACCCATATCCTTGTAGATGGCTACCCAGCAAGCTTCGATGATCATCGGTCCAAGATGTTTATTTCCACGGAAGGTCTTCACACCATCAGACTTATGCTCTCCAGTATCGTGACAAGTAGGTATCAATCCAAGGTAATGGGCAAACTTTTTCTCATTAGAGAACCGTTTTACATCCCAGACCTCTGTAAGTATACACATTGCCACATTTTGTCCAATTCCAGGGATGGTCATTAATAGTTCAAGGCGGTGCTTGTATCTTTCAGTCTGACTCAGTTTTCGTATTTCACGGGTAGCTTCCAACAAAGTTCCTCTTATAGTCTCAACTTGTCTGATAAGTAAATTGAGTGAGGTTCTTGTTGAAGACAATAGCTTCACATCCTGCATCAACCATGTAATGAAAGCTCTTGACCAATAGTTAGTGGGGGTCGAAAAACGCTTAGGCAACTCTACGCCGTTGCAGTGCAGCATATGCTTTACTCGTGCCTTGTAACCAGATAGTTGCTTCTGGATAGTCCTGCGTATACGAATGACGCCACGGTCGTCTATGTTGTCCCTTTCACGAATATAGACGGGACGTAGTATCTCACCCTTCTTCAAAGCACGGACGAGTCTTTCTGCATCCACTCTGTCTGTCTTCATAATGGACTCATACTGTGTAACAGGAACATCAGCAGCATGTATAACTATACAATTGATGCCATATTCCTTCAAGGCGTAGTACGTGGAGAAACCACTGAAACCCGACTCATATACCGCATGGTACTCACCATCAGGATAATGCTTCCTCAAAAAGTCAAAGAGCACTTTGGCAGAGGCTTCTTGCGGGTGCCTCTTCAAAACCCCAGACTCCGTCAGTATTGCTACCTCCCATGTTTTCTTGTGGACATCAATTCCTACGAATATCTTTTGTCCTTTGAAATTTTTTTTGTTACTTTGCATCTTGGTACGCTTTTAGTTGGTTTTTGTATGATGTTTACTTCGCAGTTACAAAAATACAATCCAATTATTATCGTACCAACTTTTTTATGCAAAAACTATGAAAAACACCGAGGGGGTGCCATGTGGCAGGGGGCTCGCAGCCCCCGAGAACGGAGTATCATTTGTTTCTCTTAATCGTTTGCACCTGCAAACATAGTAACTAATATTATGGCACGACAATTAAGAAAGAAGAGTGACACAGGTATCTATCATGTGATGCTTAGGGGCATTAACCAACAAGACATCTTCGAGGATGAAGATGACTACCGACAGATGCTTTCTATTCTAAGGGCACAGACAAGAAGATACGACAAACAAGGATTGGAACTCCCTCCATATTGCATATTATATGCCTATTGCCTGATGAGTAACCATATCCATCTTTTGGTTCAGGAGCGCGAAGAAAATATCAGCGATACCATGAAAAGAGTCGGCGTGATATATGCACAATATTTCAACAAGAAATATCAGCGAAGCGGACATCTGTTCCAAGACAGATTCAGAAGTGAGCCTATAGAAAGTGTTGAATACTTTTTGACTCTACTCAGGTATATTCATCAGAATCCATTAAAGGCTGGTTTGGTGGAAAAGGTTGACGACTATAGATGGAGCAGCTGGATAGAGTATAAGATGGATGATGTTGTAGCTCCTCTTTGTGCAACGAAACCGGTTCTGAACCGTTTCTCAAAGCAGGAACTTTCTGAGTTCATTTGCACACCAATCGAAGAGTATCATGAGATCCTAGATATAGAAAACGAAACTCCTCGTCAACTTAGCGACGAAGAGGTCAAGTCGTTTCTTCAGCGAAGTTGCGGAATAGAGAATCCTTTGATGGTGCAAAGTCTTGATAAAGTAAGACGTAATGAGATACTGATTTCCGCAAGAGTAATTGGTGCTGGGATGCGCCAATTGGCAAGACTGACGGGCATTTCTTTCGGAGTG
>CACYXI010000279.1 GCA_902778265.1 uncultured Bacteroidales bacterium
TTTGTTGTTCATTGTCGCTAAAATTTTAAAGTGAAATTCCAGCGGCAAAGGTACGTACATTATTTTATACGGCAATGACGGGGTTCACCGAACAGTTACTGAGTAGCATACATCATGATCTCGCGCCAATGCTCCTCATCCTCTGTAATGAGTGCCCCACCGCCAGAAGTCGTAATCATCTTATTGCCATTGAACGACAGCACACCATACTTACCAAATGTACCCAGAGTCTGGCCTTTGTACTTCGAGCCAAAGCCTTCTGCCGCATCCTCTACCACAGGAATACCATACTTATTCGCAATCTCCATGATGCGGTCAGCCTTATATGGCATACCATACAGTGCTACCGGTACGATAGCCTTTGGATACTCGCCCGTCTTAGCCTTACGATCCTTGATAGCCTCCTCTAACAACTCTGGATCAATGTTCCAAGTATCTGGTTCGGAATCCACAAGTACTGGAGTTGCCCCAAGGTATGTAACAGGGTGTGTTGAAGCACAGAACGTAAAGCTCTGCACAATCACCTCATCCCCAGGCTTCACACCACAGTTCAACAATCCTAGATGCACCGCCGCAGTACCAGCAGACAATGCAACGACGCGTTTATTCTGACGTATGCGTCCGAATCTTGGTCCCAAAATCTCTACATCCTCAGTGTGAATGAGGATTCTAAGAGTTTGTAAAGAAGTTGGAAAATCTTTGTTTTTAACTTTATTTATGCAGCCTTGGTATGCTTATGCCACTGGCTGTGAACAAAACTGTTCAGGTCAATACCCTCACAACCAATAAAATCTATTAAATCTGACCAGTAGTCGTAAGGGTTGATATTGTTGAGTTTGCAGCTCTCTGTCAATGAATATGCGAAGGCCAGATTCATGGCAGCATTGTCACTGCCACAGAACAGGAAATTCTTCCTTCCGCAAGCCAGGTCTCTCATGATGGATTCGGCGGCATTATTATCCGCTCTGTATCTGCCATCCTCTGTATACTTGATCAGTCCCTTCCACTCAGCTTTAGCATAGTTGATAGCTTTCATCAGCAACTCGCCACATTTTGCAGTAGCAGTGTTGGCATAGTAAAGCAAGTCCTGATACATATCGTTTAGGATAGGTATGATATCTAATGCTCGCTGTTCCTGCCGCTCCTCATCAGTAAGATTCTTGTAGGATTTCTCAAATTCATAGATGAGACGAATACGTTCCAGGAATCTATAGGCGACACCTGTCTTATCCTCAAACTTCATAGATTTGAGGAAATAGCGCCGGATATGGACCAGACAGCTAAGCCTGGTGACATTTAAGGTCGGATCTTTCTCAAAGATCTTATACATCGACGCTCCGTCCGTCTGTATCGTCCCGATAAACTCCTTAAGGAAATTCACTATCACCTCTCGACTTCGGGACCCTTTGTCGTAGATGAAGTAGACCAGATTGGTTACCGACGTTCGGAAGCCCCAGAAGTAGCGCGTTCGTAAATGAACCTCACCATTGTCATCAACAAACACATCGCCCACCGTTTCATCTACTGCCAAATAGTTGTCTATCAATATATGTTTGCGATAAGTATCCTCAAAAAGGTTCCGTATTTTGGTCAGCAAGTTGTTAACCAGCGTATTGTTTGTCTGTTTCGGGACATCAGCTCCCGTCACATATTCGAGGCTCTTTTTCGTACGATTCTCTGCCATACCATTCAGGTACTTATTCAGAATCAGGTTTACCACGTACATTGTTCCGAGATGAGTTCCTTTCAGTAGAGAGTCTCTGTTTGGCATCTTTGCCCAGACTTTCTTGCCGTTTACCTTGCAGCGATAGAGATTGACAAGCATTTTCTTGAGCTTTGGTAAGGAGAGTTCCCAGATTACATTCGTACGCTTGCCATATCTCTTTGAGTTCTCATTACAGCCCTCAGGATAGCAATCGACTGTAATCTCATCCTCCTTATCTACCTTTATGTAGTTGCTGTATTCTTCTGGACGGGGCTTTGATTCGTTATTGCGCTCGCCATAGTCTCCACGAGGATTTACCGGTGACTGTACATTACTATCATCATCAGCATTCTCCTCCTCAGGATTTACTGCGGGTTTCTGCTCAGATGACAGTTTCTCACTGCCGCCACCGAAAGCTTGATCCTGCATAACCGCAGCCTTGTTCATCTCTTCCTGAATGCGCTGCATAGCCTCCTCCATGGAATTGCAGATAACAGTACCGCCTTTCTTCTTGGAATTCTTGGTTGATTTGCCAGGAGTCTCGTCCTTGTCGTCACCTTTTCCGTCCTTCTGATTCTGTAGCTCAGCAATCTTTGCCTCATACTCTGCTGCCATTGCTTTCATGCGCTCCTCGTAATCAGCTTTTAATGCTGCAGTAGCCTTGGCGACAGCCTCTTCTACCAGACGGTCAACATCAGACTTGCGGATCATATCCGTAGCTATCTGATTAAGCAGGCGCAGGACTTCACTGTCCTTCTCCTGAATCTTGTTTTCTTGAGCCTCGGTTTGCATCTTTAGTCTGCTGTTCTCCGATTTCAAGTCTGCATTTTCCTGGTGCAAATGCCTGCTTAATCTTTCATCTGTCATACCGCAAAGGTACAAAAAATGTAAACGTTCTATAATCCGCCAAAGTCTCTGAAGTGCCCGTGTTCGCGGGCATTTCCAGATTTCAGCAAAATGTAAGATTTTTCAAATTTAACTTTTG
>CACYXI010000280.1 GCA_902778265.1 uncultured Bacteroidales bacterium
CTTCTTTGTAAACTCGCCATTGCCCGACATCGTCGTTGAATGGCATACTTTCTCCATGTAGCCCAGTTCTCTGCCTGAGCAATACGGTTTGTTAAATGGAATCATTTTCTATTGCAAATTTTGATTATTATTATCATTAAACCAATCCTCCAGTGCCTCTTCAAACATCCATTTGAACTTATACCCGCTCCAAGCCATTTTCTGTCCACTAATGTTCGTCGAGATCTGGAGCTTCTTCACACGGGCAGGACAGATACCCATCGGACTTCCCACCATCTTCGCGCATGCAGCCATCGGCATGATAATCGAATTCGGGATATACGGCACCCACTGTGTCAACCCAGTCACCTTCTTCATCGCCGTTACTATCTCCTCAATGGTATATGCCGGCTCAAACGTACAGTTATAGAGATTAAACGAATCTTGCCGCTCCTCCACATTCCATAGTATAAACCTCACCAGCTCCTTCACATAAACACACGCCTTAATCGTGTCCTTCCTCCCCGGATAGGCGAACATGTGATCCTTGATACCCTTGTATAAGCGCGAAAAATTCCCGTTCTCACCCTTTCCGAACACCACCCCTGGACGGACAATCAACAATCGTCTGTCTGCCCCGCCTTTCTGCCAGGCGATATGAATCTTCTCCGCCACCAGCTTCGATATGCCGTAAGCCGTATTCGGAGTAGGCAGCGTATCTTCCTTCTTCAGCTCCTCCGAGGCTCCGTAGGGAGCTATCGAAGACGTGAACACCATCTTCTTAATCCCATACCGCTCCGCAAACTCACACACATGCTCTGCTCCACGGATGTTCGTCTCGAAATACTCCTTGTCCTCATGCCCCGGTGTTCGATGCACCGCCGCGAAGTTGAAGATGACATCCTCAGGTGTCGGCGTAAACGGCAGTTCGCCGATAGGCTTCCGCACGTCGCACTCCACGAATGTCGAGCCAAGCGTCTCTCCTTCGCGCACTGCAGGCTTATAGTTTTTTACTACGGGATTAGGAGTCCCCGGCTTCACAATATCCAAGTTCCACACTTTGGCATCGGGATGCTCTGCCAATATCAGATTCGTCAAATGCGTACCGATAAACCCGGTACCGCCAGTTATAATGTAGTTCATTGTAATTATCGTTTTTGTTGTTCTTGTACTGCTTTTAGCCAAAACTCTGTCAGTCTCTTAGCCTCCGATATTGCATCATATCCATTCTTGATTAAGTCATTTTCATGACCCCGTCTTACAGGGATATTCTTGTCGGTTTCTTCTATGATACTCTCAGCCCATTCACCAGCTGATTTTTCAAGGCTGATAAAATGACCAAGTTCACATACGGCGGCTTCTTTTGTAATGGCATCCGAAAAGAAAACAGGCAAACCAGATGCCTGGGATTCCAGGCCAACAACTGGAAGTCCCTCATAAAGGCTAGGTAGAATAAAGGCATCAAACGCATTATAGAATTGTTTAATGTCCTCACGCCTACCTAACCAACTAACATTTTCCTTCAAGCCATAGTTATTTATCCGTTGCAACATCTGATCATCCAGATTACCAGCTCCGATAATTACAAACTGTGCATTCTCCTTCCTTTTCCTTATTTCGCTAAATACATCTATTAAAAACAGAGGATTTTTCTGTGGTGAGAAACGGCCAATAAAACCATACACCGTTTTATCCTCCCACTCGAAATTCTTCCTGGTTACATGCCTTAGTTCTTCATCGTATGTGTTGGCTCTTGCATCAATACAGGTCTTGAAAATTTCAACCTTTCCAGCATCTACGGCCTTATCGCCAAACTGAAACCTCGCACAATCCTCACCACATGCAACATAGTAATTACAAAATAGGTGCGAAAATTGTTTCAAAACAAGTTTTGTAAGAGTCTTCTTCCACTCATATTTTGAAGCCATAGAAAGGCTCTCACTGATTCTCACCTTAATACCACACTTTTTTGCCAAATAGAGGGGGAAAAGGTTCATTGTGTTGTTCATTGCGAACAAAACATCAAACTTCTCCTCACGGAAGATTTTCTCTACTGCTCTCATGTGCGCACCAATCTTCTGATAAGGTGGCACGACATGTATTTTTCCACCAAGTTTTTTTACATCCTCGTAAGGGATGCTATTCGAATCTGCATCACAGATAAGTTGGAATTTTACTATTTGTGGGTCAATATTCCTTAGATAACCCATTCCTAAACTTTTCTGTCCGCCAGAATCACACTTGTTTATGCTTACTGCAACTTTGATAGGGGTATTCATGCTGCTAACCTCCTTTCCACTCTTTCGGAAGAGATAGTTAACAGGTGAATCTCTATAAAATTACCCTCCCCTCCTAACAGTTGTTCTTTTAGTTTATCCATATAAAATTTCTGCAGCCGTCTGGCCTCGCTCTCCGAGTCAAAGCCTGCAGCAATCACTTCCTCTGCACAGCTTTTGCGCACAGGAATATTCCGTTCAACTATCGGCACGATCTGCTTGGCCCAGTCACGTGCGGGAGTATTCAGGCTGATATAGTGCGCCATCTCACAGGCTTTAGCCTCTGGAGTAATTTCAGTAGAGGAAAAGATAGGCAGTCCTAAGTTCTCCACCTTATCACTGATGCCATATGCTTTCACCCGTTCCATCATTTTTCCTTCCAACTCACCGAAACCTATCAGCACCAAATGTGCATTCGCCTGAATCTTC
>CACYXI010000281.1 GCA_902778265.1 uncultured Bacteroidales bacterium
CTGTAGTTTTAGTGGTGCAAAGCCTGCTCTGAACGTGTGGGTAAAGCATAACGGATGCCCTGCAACGGCAAAGGTTACAAGCAATTACAACAATTTCAACGCTAAGCTCCATGTGTGGGGACCTGGTAACGATGGTGTTGAGGTGAGATTGCTCGAACTTGCAGGTAAAGGTCACTGGATTAGCAAGGAGACAAAGGTATATACAGGTAGTGAGATCTGGAATTTCTGCAAGAAATATTCGCTCAACAAGACCTCTCCAAGCGTTAGAATAACATCACCTAAGACAGCAGGCAAATATATCAGCTTTGGTGCTAATGGAGAGACCGCGTTCCCTGATCTTACCATTACCGCTACGGCAGACGATTCTAATGGTACTGTTGAAAAGGTGGAGTTCTACGACGGCACTACATTGTTAGCCACTTGCGAGAGCGCACCATATCAGGCTGTTTTGAAAGATGCCAAGGCTGGAAAGCATACCTTGAAAGCCGTAGCTACGGATAATGACGGTGAGACAAGCGCATCTTCCGTAGAGATTACATTGCAGACATCTTCAAAACTCACCATTTCATCTGAGTTTACTGAGGGCGGAGCATTACCGGCAGGTTGGACTACCTTTGACAGTAATGATAGACGCACAGGTTATAGCAATGGCTATTCACAGGGCTGTAGAGTATTGCAGTTTACTGGTTCACCAAGAGGGCTAAACTATGGTCTGTATTTTCGTAATATAGGTGGACAAGAGCATCAGGGATGGGCTAAGTACGGACTCACAGACGGTGGCACTACATTGTCGCTTGCTCCTGGTCACTACACGCTGAAATATAAGATCTGTAACTGGAATATGTCGAATTTTGGATCAGTAGAACTGAATATTGAGAAACGCGATGACAACACGAGTATTGCCAGTCAGACATATACTCCAAACGTGAATATCGGTAATGTGGCTTCAAATAGCTTTGCTAACATAGATCAGCAGACTTTCGAGTTTGATGTTACTGAACAGGGTGACTATGCAATCGCCATTTATTCGGCTGCTTCTGAGTGGAGTGACTGCATCATTGGTCAGCTTATCCTGACAGCCGACAAAGCATCTACTGGTATCGAGGAGGTTAATTCAATGAATGATGCCACTAAGTCAGATGCAGTATATGACATTCAAGGTCGTTTGGTTTCAGCATCCTCCAAAGGATTATATATAAAGAACGGCAAGAAGATTATTATAAAGTAACGATACAGAGTCCACTTTTCAAAAGTGGGCTCTGTTTTTTATAGGGATGTCAATAATGGTTGTGAGTTATTTTTGAATAGCCATAGATTACGATGGGTAATAAAACGCAAAGGCGCAAAGTCGCAGAAAAAAAATAGAACCACAGATATTCGGGATCTTCGGGATGTCAATCACGAGCATAAGCGAGACAATCTCTTAAATCTGTGCAATCCGTGTTCATTTAAAAACTCTATGTCTCAGCGTCTTTGCGTTCGAAAAATGAGTTAATGCCTATTCTTCAATGATTTGAGTCTTATTGTAGAGGTGTGATTTGTGAGGGCTGTAAGCCCGACAACTAAAAGGGTAGTGCGTTAGCGCTATCAATAATGATAGGGTGTGGAATGAGCGCAATATAATAAGTGTCGGTCATTCATACGTTCAGACCTCAGATTACTATAACATTCGTCATAACGGCTTTATGGCAATTATCCAGACAGTGCTTGGATTTTTGAATGTTTATAGTTTAACGTGAGTTCGTCGAAAAGCGCCGAAGGTGCGACACCTAATAGGGCAGTCCGGATTTGCTTGCGATCTGAGCTTGCGAAGAAGGGCTGTTATTCGGTAGATGCATGATTAAAGGAGCGCTGTAAGTGCGACACCTAATAAATACAATAGGTGTCGGTCCTTCAGACCTCATTCCCTAAAAACGGACTGCCCTGTTAGGTGCCGCTCTTTGGCTTTCCCTTCGGCCGCCGACCTCTTCGACGTTCAGAGCTAATTCAACCACGTGTTTTTCAACAACATACAAGCTGATGAAATTCGTCGAACTCACGTTAGTTTAGAGAAATCCTGTAGGTAATATTCTACGTTTTCCCATTTAGCATGATATTCTATTCTGTAGTCCATTTCGCGTGGGCATGACTTCTTGGCTATTATTTTTTTGGAGGTATTCGTGAACAATCTTAGGGTTGTTTACTTGCCATATAGCCTCAAAAGTTCCATTCCATGTGATTCGGGCAAGGAATAGTGCATTGGGATGGATTTCATCACCTCTGATGTCGGCATCCAGTTTCTCGAAGTAATCAAGTACAATGTCAGATTCTTCGCGTGTTGGCATACCATTCTGTGCAAGGTCTTGGAAATCGATGATAAGAGAGCAAGTCCATCCAAACACGTCCTTTGGCTCAAACTCCCTTATACCGCTATTTACCACAATGACAGCAGGTTTATTGAGACCTTAGCCAAATTTCCGAGTGACAACGTGCGTAGCACCTCGCACGAAGGAAAAAGTGCGTGTCAGCCCAAAGGCTGGCGCACGTTTCATTTTCCGAGTGACAACGTGCGTAGCACCTCGCACGAAGGAAAAAGTGCGTGTCAGCCCAAAGGCTGGCGCACGTTTCATTTTCCGAGTGCAAAATTACCGCTTTTCTCTCATCCGTGCAATACCTAAAACTTATGATTTTCCCCGTGACTTTATTTGATAGAAACACTTTCTACCTAAATTTTAGTAATAAATAACGTGAATTCGATGAAATGATTATCCGCAATCACCTGATAGCGCCCCGAAGGGGCAAAAGCTCATAGCCTAGGGCATCGCCCTAGGTAGATGGATGTTGGTAATTTCGCCCTGTAGGGGCAAAAGTATTACCTCATATTAGAGCTTTTGCCCTTGCAGGGCGAATAAACTCACTCTACAGGCCTAGGGCGATGCCCTAGGCTATGTGCTTTTGGGCTTTCAGCCCGCCTGTCACGTAATTGCGGATAATCATTTTCGATGAATTTAGTAAGTATATCCCATGACAGGTAATAACAATGTTAAATTTGCGCACATTAAACATATTAAAATAACAAGAACTGATGATATCTGGAGAAATTATAGTATCTTTGCACCCAAAGGCGCAAATATGGAAAAAGAAAATCAATCTTGGCAAGTCCAGCAGTTAGACACGCTGTATAGCGATGTCCGTCAAATTATAGAAACCTCACGCAATAATGCGGTTCGTAGTGTCGATTTCTGCCGTGTGCAGATGTATTGGCACTTAGGGCAGCGTATATTTGAGGAAGAGCAGCAGGGAAAAGAACGTGCTGACTATGGAGCATATCTTATCAAGACCCTTGCCCAGCGTTTAGAACCTGAATTCGGAAGCGGATTCGGGGTGCGACAACTGGAGCAAAGCCGTCAGTTTTATAGAACATATCCAATTGCGAACACACTGCGGTCGCAATTGAACTGGAGCCAATACAGAAGGCTTATTCAGATTTCAGATCCCGACAAAAGGGAGTATTACGAACTGGAGTCTGTAAACAACGCATGGACTGCCAGAGAGACGGAACGCCAAATCAATTCCATGCTCTATGAACGTCTGTTGATGAGCAACGACAAGGAAAGCGTCTTAGCAGTTGCACGCAAGGAACGCATTCCAGAAAGCCCTACAGAAATCATCAAAGATCCAATGGTGCTCGAATTTCTCGGACTTCATAGGGAAAGCAGCTATTACGAAAAGGATTTGGAATCAGCCATCATAAGCCACCTCACAGAATTTCTCCTTGAAATGGGGAAGGGCTTCTCCTTCGTGGCTCGTCAGAAGCGCCTTCTGATAGAAGATGACGAATTCTTTGCCGACCTGGTATTCTACAACCGATTACTGCGCTGTCATGTGGTAATAGAATTAAAGACTGGCAAGCTGACGCATCAGGACTTAGGGCAACTGCAAATGTACGTTAATTACTATGACCGCAATGAGAAGCTTCCCGATGAGAACCCTACCATCGGAATACTTCTATGCACAGAGAAAAATGATACCGTTGTACGTATGACATTGCCAGAAGACAACAAAAGCATTCTTGCCAGCGAATACAAGCTATACCTTCCATCATCCGAACAACTTATTGAAGAAATCAATGAGGTGAAGAGAATGGCGCAAAGCAAGGAAAAGGAAGAGTAAAACACAAAATATCCCCCGTAGCCTTTGCAGGTTACAGGGGAATTTTTAAGTAAAAGCCGCCTGCGTAAAAGCTGGCAAAACTATGAAAACACAAATTCTTTCATTTTCCATTTTCCATTTTCCATTTTCAATTATCCTTAGCGTCTCTGCGTTTAATTTTTCTGTAGGTTAACGCGAATTCGACGAATTCTAAATAACGTGAGTTCGACGAATTTATTCAGTTGTATGTTGTTGACTATCATGTGGTTGAAAGAGCTCTGAAGGAGCGACACCTAATAGGGCAGTCCGTTAGG
>CACYXI010000282.1 GCA_902778265.1 uncultured Bacteroidales bacterium
GTATGTCGCGGAAATTTTGTAACTTTGAAGTGCTAACAATAAAGTACAAAACCCCATGCTCAGCGACAAAGGTACAAACATTTTTTCAGAGATCGGCAATTTTTTCAAAGAAAATGATGCCACGAGTGCAATGAATGCGATAATGGACATGACAAAAGCCCTTCGGCTGTCTGAAAAGCGGCTTTTCGGCAGCGAGAGCAAGTGCAACTGCAAGCTGACGCAGCTGCAGGTGCTCGGATTGCTGATGTTGTTTCCCTGTTTCATGATTCGTAACGCTTATAACTACAGTAAGTCCTCGTTAAGCGGCCTGTTTGACTGCCGGAAGGACGTGTTCTATCGGTTTATCTCCAATGAGTCGTATGACTGGCGCAAGATTCTCGCCACCGTCTCGCTCCAGCTCTGGAACAAGAGCCAGGAGAAGCGGACAAGTGACAGCACAGACCCTGTCTGCCTGATGGTCGATGATACCGACTACCCGAAGCGTGGCATCCAGACGGAGCTTATCGGCAAGATATACTCGCATGTGACGCACTCGATGATGCTTGGCTTCAAGGGTCTGTTCATTGGCATTACCGATGGCATCAGCCAGATGCTGCTCGACTTCGCTATAGTCGGTGAGGCCGGAAAGAAGGGTGACCATGGCCTGAAGCAGAAGCAGCTTGATGCCCGCTTCTCCAAGGAACACGACAAGGATTCCCATACCGCCAAGCGCATTGGGGAATACAGCCAAAGCAAGATTACGCTGATGATTGAGATGATACGTCGCGTCATCAAGCGTAAAATCCACTTCGACTACGTACTGGCCGACAGTTGGTTTGCCTGTGCCGAGGTCATTCTGTTTATCACTTCCCGCCACGTCAGATGCCATTACCTTGGTATGATCAAGATGGGCAAGACGAAGTACATATATAAAGGTAAGGAGTACACAGCCAACCAGCTCGTCGCAATCTTCGACCATCCTAAGAAGGGACGCAAGTACAGCCGACTCCTGGGCTGTTGGTACATCACTGTTGACGTAATCTTTGCAGGACGCAACGTACGCCTTTTCTTCACCAAGCGCGACAAGCGGGGCAAGTGGAACGGACTCATCACTACCAACCGCAAGATAGATTTCTTCGAGGCCTATAGAATTTACTCTATGCGCTGGTCTCTGGAAGTGGTCTTTAAGGAGAGCAAGCAGAATCTCGGACTCGGAAAGTACCAGATGCGCAACTTCTCCTCGCAGATTGCCATGACCGCCATCACGGCCATGCAGTACAACTTGCTCTCTACCGCCAGGCGGTTCTCCGACTACGAGACCGTCGGCGGACTCTTCAAGGATGCTACCAAGGGTAGCGTGGAGCTCACTCTCACTGAGAGAATCTGGGATATTATGCTTGAGGTGGTCCGCAAAATCGCAGAGTGTTTCAATATCGAGGATGAGGATATCTTCGATACTCTCTTGAATCGGTCGGACAAACTCAGTCATTTCGTTGAACTTTATCAATTAAAACTGGCAAGTTAGGAACTTGCGAAACTTGAATTAAAATAATACATTCGGTCGACCCTTTGCAAGTTGACTCAGATAGCACAATAAGGAAGCAGTTAGAATACCAGTTGAAGAACATTGAATTGCTGAACAAGTATGAGAAACAAATTACAAGTAAACGCGAGGCCGTAAAAGCAAATTTTTGCAAGCTAATTACAGGGAGACCTTATCCAAATAGTCATGGGTATTCTACTCAAAAGTCATCGTCTTATGGTATCATAGAGATGAATATTAATGATCCATATATAGATATTTCCTATGATTTTTTTCGAGAAGACTATATTGACTTAATAAATACTCTATGCGTGAAAGTATGTCGCAAAGACGATAAAAACGGACGAGACTATATTGTTATGGATACAAACTATGAGCCAAATAGAGATAAGAATGACTTGTTGATTAGGATGGTGAATGATTTTCCACCTGGCGAGTATACTCTCGAGGCTGGATTTATATTAAAGGAGAATAGACTTGATGAGTATCCGGTTTTTTATCGCCAAACTTTTGTACTTAAAAAGTAATTTACCCATGGACAGTACACTGTGAGTGTTAAAGAAAGGCAAGTGTAGAATTAAATTTTGAATTATGGATAAGGGAGAAGTAGAAAACAACACGATATTGAAGTATGCTATCGGTGCGGCGATATGCGTTTTAGTTATATGGGCATTAACATTCTTTTTGTTCTTTATAGACGATTCAGAAGAAAGAGGGCAGATAGGTGATATGTTTGGAGTGGTTAATGCATTGTTTTCTGGATTGGCCTTTGCCGGACTAATCATCACTCTTATCCTGCAAAAGAAAGAGCTTGGCCTGCAAAGGGACGAACTGGAGCAGACTAGGGAAGAGTTGAAAAATCAGCGACTGGAATTTGAAATGCAGAATGAAACGCTGAAATATCAACGTTTTGAGAACTTATTCTATAATATGTTGAATCTGCAGCAAGAGATAGTCGCAGGGTTGAGATATGAATACGAGGCCGATGAGCGATCAACTGTCCAAGTCGAAAGAGGTTTCAATACAGAACATAAACGTGTCAAGAGAGAAGTCGTAGGTCGT
>CACYXI010000283.1 GCA_902778265.1 uncultured Bacteroidales bacterium
CTCGTTGCAGCCAGCAATATTCAGGATAAGGAGCTTATCCTCCGCGTGCTGAATATGTATAAGGATCCAGAGGAGCGTGAGGAGCAGATCAAGCACCTCAGCATGGGCTTCCAGGATTTGACAAAGCAGATTCTTCCACAGCTCCGTCGTGCTCGTATGATTATCAACTATGAGGCAGTTGGACGTAGCGATGAGGAGATTGCTGCTGACTATGCTTCTAACCCACAGTCACTTAGTGCAGATGAGATCCTCTACTATGCAAGTACCATATCTGATATGGACAAGAAGGAGGCTATCTACAAGAAGTGCGTAGAGCTCTATCCTAACGACTATCGCGCATACAATAATGTAGCTGCTTGTGAGTTCTCAAAGAACAACGACGGCGAGGTTAAGGCATGGGTGAACAAGACTCTTCAGGTAAACCCACGTGCTGGTGAGTGCCAGTCAAATATGGCTCTCCTCGAACTGAAGAACGGTAACTTGAAGGAGGCTGAGGCTTATATGTCAAAGGCTGGTAACTCAAACGACATCAACCGCGTTCAGGGTGCTGTGAACTTCGTTAAGGGTAACTACAAGCAGGCTGCTGCTGACTATAAGGGTGTATATAACAATATGGCTGGTCTTGCTCAGATTATGGCAGGCGACTATTCTCAGGGTCGTGCTACATTCAAGGCAATCAAGAATCCAGATGCTATGACAAGTTATCTGCACTCTGTATGCTGCTATCGTGAGGGAAGTGTGTTCTCAGGAACAGACCTTCTGAAGGAGGCGTTGCAGAAGGACCCAAGTCTGAAGCCTTATGCAGATGAGGATTTGGAGTTTACTGGCGAGTAGTCTGCTGATATTACTCCTTGCTTCATGTGGGGCAGACAGTCACCATTTCAGTCTTGAGGGCCGTTTCCTCAAGATGAATCAGGGACAGTTCTTTGTCTATAGTCCTGATGGGGCGATAAGTGGTATCGACACTATAATGGTGCAGGGCGGTCGCTTTGCATACGAGATACCATGTGAGTCGGAAGGCACGATTGTCATTGTGCTGCCGAACTATTCGGAGATACCTGTCTTCGTAGAGCCGGGTAAGAGCGTTGACCTGAAGGCTGATGCTTCTCATATCAAGGATATCGAGGTGACGGGTACTGATGCCAACGACAGGATGACCAAGTGGCGAAAGAATACCTCTTCGCAGTCGCCTGACGGCCTGATGAAACAGGCTGAGCAGTTCATAAGGGAAAATCCTTCTTCGATAATAAGTCGATGGATGTTGAGGAAGTATTTCATCGTTACAGCCAAGCCCGACCTTAAGAAAGCGAAGGAGCTTGTAAAGCTGATGAGCGAGAAAAACGAAAAAGAGGCCTCAATAGTTCGACTTTCTGTAGGACTTGAGAATGTTCCCCTGCAAGTGGGGGATGTGCTTCCTGCCTTTACTGCGAAAGACCTTCAGGGCAAGGATGTTCAGGCTTCGCAATATCGTGTCGGTAAGACGATTATTCTCGTCTGGGCTACCTGGGATTATGACGGAATAAGTATTTCACGTCGTGTCTTTAGGAAGATAGAGGAGTTGAAATCGCAAGGCAAGCAGGTTCCGAAGGTTCTTGGTATAAGTATCGATGCTTCGGCTGTGGATGCAAAGAGGACTGTGGGCAACGACAGTACGGCTTGGTCAACGATTTGTGACGGACTTATGTGGGAGTCTCCAGTAGTGAAGGCGATAGGAACTACAAAGGTGCCTGACAACTTCGTTCTGGAAAACGGCAAAGTCAAGGCTTGTCATCTCGGTAATGACGAATTGCTCAAACAACTTGATATGTAAAATATCGGGCTTTTTTGCTGACAAATTGCAAACTGCACGTTGCAAACAATAACGAATTGTTAGCGATAACATAAATATTGGAAAAATTATTACATAAAAATATTAATTCTTGGCGAAAACTTTTTGCCAAGAATTATTTTTTTTGTACCTTTGTACCAAATTTCGGGAAAAAGAAAAGACTGTATTTATAAGTTTAATCACTTTTTTAAAATAATAGTATAACAAAACAATGGCAAATTTGGATTTGACACAGTATGGCATCACTGGTTCTACAGTGATTGCGCACAATCCTTCTTACGAAGTACTCTTCGCAGAGGAGACAAAGGCAGGCCTCGAGGGTTACGAGGTAGGTCAGAACACTGAGCTTAGCGCTGTAAACGTTATGACAGGTATCTACACAGGTCGTTCTCCTAAGGATAAGTACATCGTAATGGACAAGAACTCTAAGGACACTGTATGGTGGACATCTGAAGAGTACAAGAACGACAACCACCCAATGTCTGAGGAGGTTTGGGGTAAGGTTAAGGATCTCGCTGTTAAGGAGCTCTGCAACAAGAACCTCTATGTAGTTGATGCTTTCTGTGGCGCTAACAAGGCTACACGTCTTGCTGTTCGTTTCATCGTTGAGGTTGCTTGGCAGGCTCACTTCGTAACAAACATGTTCATCCAGCCAACAGAAGAGGAACTCGCTAACTTCGAGCCAAACTTCGTTATCTACAAC
>CACYXI010000284.1 GCA_902778265.1 uncultured Bacteroidales bacterium
TTTGCCAGTTCTCAGGTTCTTGGCGGTGAGAAGATACTTACGGAAGTTGTTGCAAAGGTCAAAGTCCACCTCTTCGCATCTGCATTTGCCACCGACAAAGAACTTGAAGTGCTCATAAACGAACTTCCACTTGGGGTCTTTTCCCTGAAGTACCCTGTTGAAATAATCAAGGAAATCGCCTTGCATCTTAGATTTGTCAAAGAAGTCGTACCTTTCGTTGACGACGCTCTCAAACCTACGGCATCGAATAGCTTCAGCCTTTTCAGTCATGATCTCGTTGAACTCCTTTTCTCGTTTGTTCTGAGGGTCTGCATAGATGTAGATTCCCAGTGACTCATGGCGAGTGGTCTTCATCGTAACGATGTCACGATAGCCTGGATAGTAATCCAGATAGAATGACAGCATCCCATTCTTAATGGGGCGTGTCCGAAGTGTTACTGTCTTACAATACTGCATAGTCTTTATAATTTAATTTGGTTGCAAATGTCTTTACTTATTTGATACTGATAACATTCATTTATCTATAATTTAGGGTAAGGTTTGAATAAGTCCGAATAATTGGCAATCTTATTTGTACTGCCTTTCGTGTATCATTCTTATGATATCCTCTTTGAGGAACAAAGCGAACCTGCCTTCATGGACTTTTCTAACATCGCTATATCTTAGCATCCCGTAAGCCTTATCTCTGTCCATGTTGAACTTCTCACATATTTGCTCTACGGTGTAGTACTGGTCACTGTATTTTGCCAATGTGTTGTTCACATCTTCAATGGCCGACCTAAGATAATAGGCTATACCGTGTTCTTTCTTGGATGGAATCTTATGCCGTGAGACGAACGACCTTCTTGCACTAGTCGTAATGCCAAGCATTTCTTCTACATCGGTGCCAGATAGCCATTCTGCACTTTCGTCCTTTTGCAGTTCCTCACTGGCTTCATTCTTGGCAAACAGAGCTTCAACGGCCTTCAGTTCGTAGAAGTTGACATGCTTCACCGTTATCTTTGGAATGTTGGCCTCTCTGGTTCGCCCATGAACGTGATGAACCGTGACCTTGAAGCGTTTGGCAATCTCTTGTGCTGTGATATAGTCTTCGGGAACCTCAAACTTCTCCGGGTCTCTGTTGAACAGCTGTTCAATGGCAGCCTCGTTATAGTAGTTCAAATGCTTGATAATAAGCTTTGGCGTTTTTGCATCACGAGTCTTAGCCTGGACATGTTTGGTCGTGACTCCATATTTCTCTGCTATCTGTGCAACGGAAATATAGCCATCAGGAATTTCATTGAGCTTTGGCAGTTTTGCTCTCCGTTCTTTCTCTTTTTCCAGGGCATTTGTTTCCATACGCTCCTTAATGATACGGTCAAACTCCTTTCTGTTGATGACCGTAAAACGTCCCTGCTTATGATTGTCTATTTCATAGTTATGGACATAGTAAGAAACCTGGTCTTTTGAGAAATGGAACTTCTCCATGATTTCAGCGTATGTGTAATAGTTCGGATCGATGGATTCACGTTCACCTTTTATCGTATCGATATGCGCCCTGGAGTAATAGACAGTTCTCCCTTGTGTGATACGTGGTATCTTGTATCTGGTCACAAAAGATAATACGGATGCGTGGCTCATCTTGTACTTCTCCTCCAATTGTGGAATAGTATAATAGTCACGTAAGTCAATTTCCGCAATAAGTTGAGCAAAATGAACATCAACCAGAGCACGGTCAAAGAAGCAATTGCGGCCTTGATATACTTTCGGGATATTGTATTTCTCAACTCTGGTCATGACTGCCTTCTTGGAGCATTTGAACTTCTCCATGATTTGCCTAAAGGTATAGTATTCACGCTTTTCCTGCTTCTTTTCGGAGTGAGACTGATAGGCAGGGGGATTGTCGAACAATCGTTCGATGTCTTTTCGTCTGACGATAGTCTTTCCACGTAGCTGGACAGCCTTAATGGTTCCATTGCTCATATAGCGATAGAAAGTAGCACGACTCAGTCCAAGTAGTGATGCTCCTTCAGTAGGGGTGAGGAATTCCTTGCCCCCCAAAATATCTACCTTGGGAGTCTTCTTCTTTTCTTCCTCCATGAATTCAGCAATCTGCTTTTCGCGGATCGCCTTCTTGTAATCCTTGTTATTGCACGAAGGTGAGCAATAGATAGTGTTCATCTTATGCGCAATAAAGGATCTCCCACAGTACTTACAGAGTTTCTGAATTTCCATAAATGTTGCATTCGTTAGTGAATTTTCGCCTGCTAAAGTGTCCCACAGTGTCCCACCACGTCCCATGGTGTCCCAACTTGTATCCTCGATGTCATTTTGGCTTTTTCCCATGGTGTCCCAGGTTGTGCCTACGATGTCATCTTGGTGTGAAATCGACTTTCTGTTTTACACTCGCGGTAGAAATACGGTGCAAAAATAACTGGAAAAACTGTAACTAACAAATATGCAACTTGAAGTGTTAAAATACAAAAAGTCCCTCATTTAGAGGGACTTAGTTCAAATTACTCCAAGTTGTTCAGAGTTGTTTATAAGGGG
>CACYXI010000285.1 GCA_902778265.1 uncultured Bacteroidales bacterium
CGTTTGCAGCAAAAACGGACAGAGAAGAAGCAGCAAGCATAGCCGCCGTCATTGCCGTTACACTTGCTGCTTTCTGAAATTTATGGAGCTTACGCTCTCCCCAGACCTGTCTGCTTGTCTTTTCGGTAACAGTACCGTTTTCGTTTTCAATGATTTTGATAGCCATAGGTATCTATCTCCTTTTCCTTATTAGAATTTATGGTTTATAGACGGACAAGAATTGTTGTGCTGACCACCTCCTTGAAATTAGAGTAACGAACCACCCCCTCAAAGTGTGAAGTGGGACTTGAAGTCCCACTTGCAGAAAGAATATATAGATTTTTAGTTTATACTATGCTATAATTTATGGTAGAAATAATTGACTACGGGTGAAACAAAATGAATGAAATTGAATTGTTTGATAATAAACAGCAGGAAACATATCGTACAATCAGAAACAGCATTATTGCTGCACAAAGCAAGGTTTATTCTGCTGTAAACTCGGTTATGATAACTGCTTATTGGGAAATAGGTGAGCAAATTTATAAGGCTTGCGGTGAGAATGACAGAGCTGAATATGGAAAAAAGATATTGAAATATATTTCTGAAAAATTGACGGAAGAATTCGGAAAAGGGTACAGCATTCGTAATTTACGAAATATGAGGAACTTTTATTGCACCTTTCCAATTCGGCAGACACTGTCTGCCGAATTGAGCTGGTCACACTATCTGCTCCTGATGCAAATAAGAAATGATGTGGAACGAGATTTTTATACACAAGAAGCAATAAAATCAAATTGGAGCGTCAGACAGCTTGACAGACAAATCAATACAATGTACTATAAGCGGATTCTTGCAAGCCGTGATAAAGAAAGTGTTGCAGCGGAAATTCAGACAACAGAGCCTAAGCCGGAATATGAACAGATCATTAAAGACCCATATGTACTTGAGTTCCTTGATCTTCCTGCCAACGAACATTATTATGAATCAACTCTTGAGCAGGCATTGATAGATCATCTGCAAAAGTTTCTGCTTGAATTAGGTCGTGGTTTTTCTTTTGTTGCAAGGCAAAAGCACTTCAATGTTGATGGGCGGCACTTTTACATAGATTTGGTGTTTTATAATTACATACTGAAATGTTTTGTGCTGATAGACCTTAAAACAGGAGATCTGACACATCAGGATATCGGGCAAATGCAGATGTATGTCAATTACTATACAAGAAATCTGATGAACGAGGGCGATAAGCCGCCGATTGGTTTACTGCTATGTGCAAAGAAAAGTGACACTCTTATGAAACTAACACTTTCAGAAGATAACAACCAGATTTATGCTGCAAAGTATCTTGATTATATGCCTACAGAAGAAGAATTGAAGCGTGAACTTAACCTTGATGAATTTCAAAAGATTGAAGAATAACAGGACTTAAAGTCCCACTTGTTGAAAGAATATATAGATTTTTCGGTTTTGCTGTGCTATAATAAAAGTGTCGTTAGTGCGATAAATCGAGATTTGTTGTAGATGGAGACAAAATGAGACACGAAGATTTTAACATGAAGGAACACGGCTTTGTCGGGCATTTGGCTGAACCTGACGGTGGAAGTGACAGAGCTGTTATAGTGATCATGGGAGGAGAGCAAAGTATTCTTCCCGGGATTAAGTTTGCAGAACGGTTTGCAGATTATGGCATTACAGGACTTGCTGTTTCGCTCTTTGGCGCAGAAGGACTTCCAGATGCTCCGAATCAGGTACCTCTTGATATGTTTATACCTACCGTGGAATACCTGCGTGGGAAGAAAGGCATAGAGCATATAAGCGTATATGGTCAGTCTATGGGATCTATATTTGCCGTACTGGTAGCGAAGTATATCGGAGGTATGGAGAATCTTATATTGGTCTCGCCGACACACGTTCCGTTTGAAGGAACAACGAAGGATAAAAAAACCATGTCAGGGAGAAGTGTTGCCACTTTCAAAGCTGAGGATATTCCTTTTGTCAGTGCAGATTTCAGTAAAATCAAGGCATTGAAATATTATAAGCACGAAGATGCAGAATATAAGGTTATGGGAATGTGGATAGCCTATCATGATGCATATAAAGACAAGGAAAAAGCAGAAAAAGCGATGCTGCATGTGGAAAAAACAGGATCAAGAGTTTTACTCATTGCAGGGCATGAAGATGAAGCGTGGCCTGCCGAGTATTCTGTTCGTGAGATAGAAAAGAATCTTAAAAATGTCGGATACGAAAAAGAGGTTAAGGTTATCGTATATCCTCATGGCAGTCACCTGAATGGACTTATGCCAAATAAAGATCGTGAGAAGAAACTCTACAGGATGATTCCTCTTATAGGATTGATGTACAAGACTTTCGGGAAATATCGAAAAGAAAACCTAAGATACTTCGAGAAATCACAGAAGGAAATTATCGACTGGATCATGCGGTAGTCGAGTAGACCTACACCTCACAATGTAAGCCCCTCACAGAACCGCACGTGCAGTTTTCCCGCATACGGCTCTTCATAATAAAATTCACATCATCAAACACTTCTTCTGTTCAGCACTTTATACAGCAATTCTCTGACCTGCTGTCTGTAATTACTTATCATTCTGCTGTTGAAACTTATCCCATAGTACCTGTAGTGCCCTATGAGTTTAATGTTCAGCATATACATAAGTTTACAGAGTTTTTGTTCCTTATTGCAGTATAGCCATTCTTTCATTTCCTTGAGTTTCTGTCGAAATTTCTTACTACTGGTTTTGGGCATAATCCACGGCTTTCCCTTTACTGTTCTTCCACAATAAAAGGTGAAGCCCAAAAAGTCAAATGTTTTAAATCTCGTTGATTCGCCGCGTTTGGCTTTTGCATTTGCAAGATAATGTCCGCTTTCTACAATTCGGCTCTTGCTTTCTTCAAGTTCAAGTCCGAAATTTGCCATTCGACTCTTAAGCTGTTCGTAAAACCGTTCAGCTTCCCACGGATATTGAAATCCTGCTATGAAATCATCTGCGTAAACCACAAGAAAGCACTCGCCTTTACACTCCTTCGCCACAATAATGTAGAACCACAGTGTCAGAACATAGTGCATATAGATATTTGCCAGCACCGGGCTGATTATATTTCCCTGTGCCGTTCCCTCATTACCTTTCACAAGACTTCCGTTATCTATGATTCCTGCTTTTAGATATTTCTCAACCAACCATAGAATATTCTTGTCCTTGATGTAGTAATTCAGAAACTTAAGTATCCATTCGTGCTTCATATGGTCGAAGAATCCCTTGATATCTGCGTCTACTATCCTCGTTATCTTTCTGAAGTTAATCTGGTCATACAGAGCTTTTACTGCTGTATGACAGCTCCTGTTTGGTCTGAATCCATACATACAATTCAGAAATTTTGGTTCGTATATCGCTTCAAGAATCTTCTTCAATGCTAATTGTACAATCTTATCCTCGTAGCACGCAATACCCAGCGGTCTCATTTTGCCGTTGCTTTTGGGAATGTATACTCTCAGCGAAGGCTGCGGTTTGTAGGCTTTCCTTTTCAGTCTGTCTACAAGGCTTTCGATGTTACTTTCGAGATTTTCATTGTATTCTCTTTTGGTAACTTCGTCTATACCGACAGCTTTGCTTCCGTCCAGTTCCCTATGACATTGCATTAGCATTTCTTTGTTGATGAGATGGTACAGCGACGTAAACTCAGGTCGTTTTGTATTTGCTGACTTCGATGCTATTCTTCCCAATTTCGTTTCCATTAGTTCCTCCGTCCCTGAGTACGGCTAATGTGTCCTCAGAAAGACCTTTATTATGCAACTCCCTTCCCTCTGTCGGCATTACCCGACTTCTTCGGTACTATGAAGCTGTCCGACTGCCTGTATTTCATCTGACTTTCTCCGTTTTACCGTCGTTCCATCATACTTCTTATTGAAGAAAATACAGGCTCTCCCCAGTTGACTGGATAGTCACTATGTGAAGCGTGATTGGCTCTTTGACCCCGCAGAGGTGTGTTTCATCTCGCCCTAACGATTTACACATTTTGCTTTCCGCTGGAATTAAAGCGTCAGCCCTCCGAATGGTAAAATTTCGAGGCTCCATCACCCTGTAACCCCACTTCCTCGCTGTCTACGCTTTACTGTAAACATTACTGTTTACAGCACAAGACTCGCTA
>CACYXI010000286.1 GCA_902778265.1 uncultured Bacteroidales bacterium
TTTTGACTTCTTTATGACAAATTCCTTGTCGCCGTCGTAGAGCTTGCAACCGAGGTCGGCAACGATGACCTTCTGTCCAGCTGCTACATTAGGAGCACCGCAGACAATCTGTGAAGGCTCGCCCTTACCGAGGTCAACGGTTGTGACGTGCATGTTGTCAGAATCAGGGTGGGGCTCACAAGTGAGAACCTCACCTACATAAAGTCCCTGCAATCCACCTTTGATTGCCTGAACCTCCTCAAGGGAGTCAACCTCAAGACCTGTGCTTGTAAGGGCTGCTGCCACTTCCTCTGCAGAAAGGTCGAAATCGACATATTCCTTAAGCCATTTGTAAGAAATGTTCATTTGATATTTTCTATGTTTGTTTTTATTGTATTCTTAACTTTGTATTCGCCTTAATTGCGAAAAGTCATAAATTGACGTGCAAAGGTACAAAAAAATGGTGACTTTTGAAAATGTTTAGCGTTTTTTTTGTAATTTTGCAGTCCAAATGAGGTATTTTGTTTATTTATCATACGATGGAACTCGTTTTCACGGGTGGCAAATCCAGCCAAACGGTATTTCTGTTGAAGGAGAGATAGAGCGTTGTTTTAGCACTATTCTTCGAATCCCGACAGATATCGTTGGTGCAGGACGAACAGATGCGGGTGTTCACGCAAGTATGATGGTAGCTCATTTTGATATTCAGGAAACGTCTCTGCCCAATGGACTTTGCAAGGAAGGAAGATTGGATTGCGAACAGCTTGCCTACAAGGTGAATCGTATGCTTCCGCCGGACATCTCAATCCACAAAATAGAACAGGTTGACGACGAACTTCATGCCCGTTTCTCTGCCACTTTGAGAACCTATAACTACTTCGTTCATACACGTAAGAATCCGTTCAAACGACACTATTCGTATGAGTGCCATTTTGGTTTGGATTTCAATAAGATGAACGAAGCGGCTAAAGTGTTACTTGAATATGAGGATTTTGCTTGTTTCTGCAAGTCTCACACCGATGTGAAGACCACTCTATGCAAGGTTACAGAGGCTGAATGGAAAGATTTGGGTGACGGTTGCTGGGTGTTCGTCGTAAGCGCAAATCGATTCCTCAGAAACATGGTAAGAGCCATTGTCGGTACGCTTGTAGAAGTCGGTCGTGGCAGGATGACAATAGACGAGTTCCGACTCGTTATAGAGGGTAAGAAACGCACTCAGGCAGGCGAGAGTATGCCAGGAAATGCCCTTTTCCTCGTTTATATAAAGTATCCAGGATAAAAAAAGATATTTGGTGTACATTAAGAATTGTACATTGTAAATGATGTGCATACGGAATTGTACATTGTAAATGGGAACTTGCTTTAGCTTGATGAGCTATAGCGATAAATTGTACAAAATGAAAATTGTACATTGTAAATGGTAAATTGTACATAAAATGGTTTGGTTATTATTAGCTTTCACATCCGCAGCATTGCTCGGATTCTATGATGTATTCAAGAAACAGGCACTCAACGGTAATGCGGTGCTTCCAGTACTTTTCCTCAACACACTCTTCTGTTCGCTGATATTCCTTCCGTTCATTCTCCTGAGTGCCTACGGAACATGTCTCAACGGCAGTATGTTCTACGTGCCAGTAGTCGGGTGGGAAGTACACAAGTACATATTGATGAAGAGTCTCATCGTACTTGCCTCTTGGCTTCTCGCATACTTCGGAATGAAGCATATTCCGCTCACAATCTATGGCCCTATAAATGCCTCACGTCCTATTCTCGTGCTTGTCGGTGCATTGCTCATCTTTGGTGAAAGACTGAACGTATATCAATGGATTGGCGTTGCCTTGGCTATTGTAAGCTATATCATGCTGAGCCGTACAAGTAAGAAGGAAGGTATTGATTTCAAGCATAATAAGTGGATATTCGCCATCGTCGGAGCTGCTATCTTCGGTGCGGTAAGCGGACTCTATGACAAGTATCTCATGGCACCTGTATCGAATGGTGGAGTAGGGCTCAACAAGATGGATGTTCAGTCATGGTACAATATCTACCAATGCTTCATCATGGGTGCTATGGTGATGATTCTCTGGTGGCCGACACACAAGAAGACAACACCGTTCCATTGGTCATGGTCAATAATTCTCGTTAGCGTATTCCTGTCTGTTGCCGATTTCGTGTACTTCTATGCACTCAGCATCGACGGAGCTATGATTTCAATCGTAAGCATGGTGCGAAGAGCAAGCGTTATCGTCAGTTTCCTCTTTGGTGCTGTGATGTTCCATGAGAAGAATTTGAAATCAAAGTTCGTGGATCTCTTCCTCGTTCTTCTCGGACTTGTATTCCTATGGTTGGGAAGTATGTACAAATAGTTTTAGGAGTGCAAGGGGTACAAGGAGTAGTAAGGAGTAAAAGACGATAGCTTTTATCGCTTATTGACGTACTAATTGCAGCATCAATACATTCGTCTTGTACTCCTTACTACTCCTTGCACTCCTTGTACTCCTTAAAAAATCTCCCTAAAATTGTTGCGAATGCAAAAA
>CACYXI010000287.1 GCA_902778265.1 uncultured Bacteroidales bacterium
AACTATTGCTACGAGATTTCCCATTTTTCATTTCCCCTCCTTTAGGGGTTCAATTTTTGCTCAGTAATAAAACTGGGTTTATATTACTCTGGGGTTAATATTATTTACTATTTATCTATTTACTATTGACGATTTATTTACTATTGGTGGGATGTACTATTTTCGCGGAACTTAAATAGTAAATGGTAAATTGTCAAATAATAAATTCTGTTTATTCTGGATTATATCCGAAGCTATCCAGTTCCTTCTGGTTGCTTCTCCAGTCTTTATCTACTTTCACAAAGGTCTCGAGGAACACGTGCTTGTCGAAGAATTTTTCAAGAGCCTTGCGTGCCTCGGTGTTCACCTTCTTTATTGCAACGCCTTGATGCCCGATGATGATTCCTTTCTGGGAATCTCTTTCCACATAGATCACGGCGCTGATGTTGATTTGTTTGGCAGTTTCCTTGAAAGCCTCGCATCTAACCTCTACGGAGTAAGGTATCTCCTTGTCGTAGTAGAGCAAAATCTTCTCGCGGATGATTTCTGATACGAAGAAACGCGCAGGTTTGTCGGTGAGCTGATCCTTGTCGAAGAATGCTGGTGATTCTGGAAGTAGTTCGTGGATGCGCTTGAGAAGTATATCTACGCCGAACTTGTTCTTTGCCGAGATAGGAAGTATCTCTGCGTTAGGAAGCAGACCATGCCAACGCTCCACTATCTCACCTAATCTTTCTGTCGGGTTCTTAACGTCCTTGGCAAGTTCAGCCAAAGCATCCATCTTGTTGATAAGCAAGATGACAGGAATTGCCATCTTTGCTACTTTGTCGAGGAAATCTTTGTTCTTCTCAGGGTCTTCTATTACATCGGTAACGTAGAGCAATACATCGGCATCTACGAGAGCTGACTCAGAGAAGGCGAGCATTGACTCTTGCAGTTTGTAGTTCGGCTTGAGCACGCCTGGAGTATCAGAGAATACAATCTGCATATCCTCTGTGTTCACGATACCCATTATTCTGTGGCGCGTTGTCTGCGCCTTGAAGGTAGCGATACTAAGTCTTTCACCCACTAACTGATTCATCAGAGTGGATTTACCCACGTTTGGGTTGCCTACAATATTTACAAATCCTGCTTTGTGCATTTATAAAAAGCTGAAAAACGCATCCATCAGCCTTGTCGTAAGAATAATGGATGCGTCTTGTATTTTTTAGTGAAGAGTTAAGAGTTAAAAGTGAAGAATTTATTTTTGTATGAATTCGCTAAGAATACTAACTTAAATTCTTCACTCTTCACTATTCACTTTTCGTTTTATTGTGGATCGTAGCCCCACTTCAAGAATGAAGCTCCGTGAACGAAGCCGGCGCCGAATGCTGTAAGGATGACATTGTCACCTTTCTTCAGCTTCTTCTCGAAGTCCCAGAGAGCCAGAGCGATACTTGCAGCACTTGTGTTACCATAGCGCTCAATGTTTACCATCACCTTCTCCATAGGAATGTCGAGACGCTTTGTAACAGCCTCGATGATACGCATATTAGCCTCGTGAGGGATAACCCAGTTTACGTCAGCCTCTGTGAGGTTGTTGCGCTGCATAATCTCCTTCACATCGTTTGACATACTTGTTACAGCATACTTATACACGGTTCTACCTTCCTGATAGATGTAGTGCATACGATGATCTACTGTATAGTGAGATGCAGGGCAAACTGAGCCACCAGCCTTCATGTGGAGGAATGGAAGACCCTGACCGTCTGTACGGAGGAATGAATCCTGGAAACCGATACCTTCCTCTGTCGTAGGCTCAACCATTACTGCGGCAGCGCCATCACCGAAGAGTACGCAGGTCTGACGATCCTGATAGTCAACCATTGATGACATCTTTTCACAAGCAATGACCATAACCCGCTTGTAACGACCTGACTGCACGAATGCGCAAGCCATATCAACTGTGTAGAGGAAACCGCAGCAAGCACAACTTACGTCGAAACCGTGAGCGTTCTTGATGCCGAGCTTACCAATTACGATAGAGGCATTTGAAGGGAAACGATAGTCAGGAGTTGTTGATGCAACGATGACGCAGTCGATAGTGTCAACATCTACACCAGTCTTCTGTAACAGCTGCTTAGCGGCCTTGCGAGCCATGTAACTTGAGCCGAGACCTTCCTCTGTAAGGATTCTGCGCTCTTTGATGCCTACGCGGGTCGTAATCCACTCGTCATTGGTGTCAACCATACGCGACAACTCCTCGTTATTGAGGATATAGTCAGGTACATATCCACCAATACCAGTGATTACAGCATTGATCTTTTCCATTATATATTATGAAAGTTACTCAGCAACTTCTTCTTCCTTAACGATAGCAACCTTACCACGATACATACCGCAAGTTGGGCATACTGTGTGGTAAACATAGTATGAGCCACAGTTAGGGCATACTGCCAATGTAGGTGCTACTGCTCCGTCGTGAGTTCTACGCTTGAGTGTACGAGTCTTTGACTGTCTTCTTTTTGGATGTGCCATTTTGTTTTAAAAA
>CACYXI010000288.1 GCA_902778265.1 uncultured Bacteroidales bacterium
TATCTGTAATTGAACAGCCACCTCTCGACGGCACAAAGATTGCCATCTGGGTATATATGATGACCGGTGTGGAGACTCGTGTCTCTGAAAGCGGTCTCTATGAGGTCAAGCAAGGCAAATACCGCCACCTATGGAATGGAAGTGCCTATAACATGGCGGCAAGTAGCGAGTATCAGGCTCATCATCTTCTCGAGGAATATATTGAGCAACTTGAAAAGGAAGGCTGTACTCTCGAAAAGAACTGCATCCGCACTTGGTTCTTCGTGGCAAACGTGGATCTTAACTATGGTGGTGTGGTTCGTGCCCGAAATCATGTGTTCTTCCATCAAGGATTGACAAACCAAACTCATTTCATAGCCTCTACTGGCATAGGCGGCCGTCAGGCTGATCCTAATGTCCTTGTGCAGCTCGACAACTATGCAGTTGACGGTATAACCAAGGATCAGATAAAGTATCTCTATGCCCCAACCCACCTAAACCGCACAAGCGACTATGGCGTTAGCTTCGAGCGTGGCACATACGTTGACTATGAGGATAGACGTCACGTGTTTATAAGCGGTACGGCAAGTATCGACAACAAGGGTATGGTTGTTCATACCGGCGATATTGTCCGTCAGACAGAGCGTATGCTCGAGAATATCCAGGTTCTTCTTGCCGAGGCAGAATGTACTTGGGATAACGTGAGCGAGATGTCTGTCTATCTTCGTGATGTGGCCGACTATGATATTGTTAGCAAGATGTTCGCAGAGCGATTCCCAAACAAGCCTTACGTCATCGTCCTTGCCCCTGTCTGTCGCCCAGGCTGGCTGATAGAGACGGAGTGTATGGCGATTAAGTAGACCCACCCCCTTACCCCTCCCGTAAATGGAGGGGAGTAATTAGTACTTCTAATCAATAGGGATTAATATAAATGCCGCTTATGGATTGATTACCATAAGCGGCATTTTTTGATTTGATAAATGTATCTACTCCCCTCCCTTTACGGGAGGGGTAAGGGGGTGGTTTTTTTTTTCTTTAGAATATATGCTGCACGAACTCAGCGAAGCATCTTCTCCATGTGAGCCACTCGTGGTGTGTGCCCTGTGATGGGAAGTATGTCACGTTGATGCCCATCTCCTTCAAGTCCTTTGTCATCTTCTCAGCACCGAAGTTCTCCTCAGAGCCCATGCCCATGAAGAAATACTTCACCTTGCCGTTGAATGCGTTGGCATCAGCGAATACGCCGTTAGCGTATGTCTTGAGGTCAAGACCGAAGATAGCACCGCTGAATGTGCCGATATAAGCGAACTTGTCGAGGTTGGCTGTTGTGATGTCGAGAGTCTGCTTACCACCCCATGACAATCCTGCCATACCGCGGTTCAGTCGGTCACTCTTTGTGCGGAAGTTACCGTCGATGAATGGGATGATATCTGTGAGAAGCACGTTCTGGAAAGAAGCACCGAACTCCTGCATTGACTCCCCCTTCTTTGAGCCGAAGCCGTAGTCGCAGTTACCATTATCCATAACCACAATCATCTCCTTTGCCTTGCCCTGAGTGATGAGGTTATCCATGATGTACTGCATCTTACCCTGTGTGCTCCAGCCAGTCTCGTTCTCTGCCATACCATGCTGCAAATAGAGAACAGGGTACTTAGCCTTCACGTTCTTGTCATAGCTTGCAGGGGTATATACGAAGCAACGGCGCTCGCGGTTCTCTACTGAAGACCAGTAGCGGCACTCACGCACCTGACCACGCTTTGCATTTGCGTTTGGCTGATAGAGGGCAATCTCGTCATCGCTCATAGTAGCTCCGTGCATTCTTGCCATGAGAGGTGCGTTGTCCTTGATGTTCACGTCGATATCGATAGTACCGCACATCTTACCGCAACCGAACACAGCCTTTGAAGATGGGTCGATGTAGTTTGTGCCGTCGATGGTGAGGAAGTAGTAGTGGTTACCGCAAACCAATGGGTCTGTTGTAACTGTCCAGAAACCTGTTGAATCCTTCACCATAGGGTATTTCTTGCTACAGATGTCAGCAGCCACGTACTTTGCCTGTGGTGCCATAACACCGAACTGCACGCGACCGTCCTTGTCAATCTTTGGATATTCCTGACATGGAACTGTTGTGCTTGCCACCTTGAATGACTCCTTGTTGAGAAGTGACATCATAACGTTGGCATATCTGCGACCGAGCTCACGATAGCCGTCGGCTGTGAAGTGGAGCTTGTCAGGACGACCCTTACATCCGAGTGATGAAACTGGATATGCTGTTGGGATAGTCTCATGAATCCTGTCGATGATAGCATTGTGATGGAAGCAGCAACCGCCGTCCTCCTCAGTCATAAGCTCACCAACGAGCAATGGGCATTCCTCAGCCTTCAGACCAAGCTCCTTGAGCATACGGTCATAAACCAGCTTCACGCGCTGAGGCCAGTCCTTCTGGTTGTTGTCTGTACAACCCTGATGAAGAAGGATACCCTTGATAACACCCACCTTCTGAGCAGCCTTTGCGCACTCCTCGGCGCATAGGTGCATCGTCATATTCCTTACAGAAGTTCTTGAACCAGTCAGCCTGCTTTGAGATATACTCTGTGGTCTTGTCCTCGTCGAAGAGGTCGATACTTGCACCGCCTACTGCAACGTTGATAACACCCACCTTTATCTCTTCTGGAAGCTGCTCAACGAGAGAGCGGCCGAAATAGTCGGCAGGAGTAAGACCTGTCCATGCGCGGCACAATGGTGGAACGGCAACATACCACTGCCCCTTCTTTCTGCCTGTGGTCTTCATATCCACAGCAGCCATCATGCGGAAGCGAGGGCTCAGGTTATCACGATCCTGTGGCTCAATCTTCGCATTTCCCTCCATATTCGACTGTCCGAAGCAGAGGTAGATGTGGAAGTTAGGGTCGAACTTGTCAGGCTGTGGCATCTCACCTGCCTGCTTGTCGCCGTCGTTGTAGTTAAGAACTTTGTTTTTCTCATAGAAATTCTGCACGTCCTGTGCCATAGCCATGCCTGAGAAGAGCATAGCGCTGAGGGTTAACCCCATGAGTTTTGCGTAAAATCTCATTTTTTTATGTTTATTATTAGTTGTTTTAGTTATCTTTTTTTAAGATTTCGGCAAAATTACTCATTTTTCTCCTAATGTCCAAATCCCAGCGCAAATTATGAGATTAATTAACATTATGGGATTCTGACTATAATTCTATATCATAGACGAAAAGGAAGAGTATTTTCTTTTCGTTTTCATAATAATGAAATCGCCAAAATTCTGCTTTAACCTCAGGTCCGTTTCACCTCCGTTATAAAACCGTTCTAAATCCGTTCCTGCTCCAATCGTGAAAGCGAACCTAAAGCGAAGGGAGAGCGAAGGGAGAGCGAAGGTAAGACGGATGTAATAGGTTGGTGTAATACCCTTGCAAAGAAAAAAATCAAAAAGTTTTTAGAGCGAGTATTACACCTTTTGTTGTTGTGAGTGATATTTTGTTTGATTATCAGCGCGTTAGATGAGGTGTAATACCCTTGAAAGTATTACACCATTTAGGGCAATTTGGTGTAATACTGGTGTAATACTTTCGGGGGTATTACACCAAGGCAAACAAATTGATTAGCAATTGTTTAGTGTGCTCAAACCTGCAAAGGTGTAATACTCGGCGTTGAAAACTTTTTGAAAAATAGTATTACACCAAGTTTCGCATAGCTCAAGTTGGAAGTGAATAGTGAATAAAGAATAATGAATAATACTTAATACTGGTGGACACCTTTATGAGACTTTCGCTATGCTTCCCAATCGGCGACAGCAGTATTATTCACTATTCGTTATTCATTATTCACTTTTCACTTAATACGGTAGCATAGCGAGCATATCGGCGAATTTGTCGATACCCTCCTCAAGTTTCTTGCCGATCATCATCTTCATCATCATGTTG
>CACYXI010000289.1 GCA_902778265.1 uncultured Bacteroidales bacterium
ACCCTTTGGCTTGCCCATGTGAGACATGATGATGAGAGCACCACCCTTCTCAAGGATAAGCTTAAGTGTTGGAAGAGCACCACGGATACGAGTATCGTCTGTGATCTTACCATCCTTCAAAGGTACATTGAAATCTACACGTACGATTGCCTTCTTACCGGCAAAGTTGTAATCGTTAATCTTCATAATTTCTTTTTAGATATTATATAATAAAGTAAAAATGTGATTAATACTAACTATATCAAGGCAAAAGTACAAAAAATAACTGACATACGAGAACAGAATGCAATCTTTTTTATTCATAAAGCGACAAAAACGATTTTTTGACAACTCTATTTTGCATTTTCTACTCATATGCCAGACACATTTCGCGATTTCTGACTGCCATACTCAAGGAGCTCCATCAGCGACATATCCTTGTGCATTTCCATAAAAGCATCCACCTTGCACGTTTCCGAACGACCGAAGAACTCCTTGCCAAGCAGCTTGTTCACCACATACCAGATGCATTGGAAATGGAAATCCCTCGCCTCCTGCGAAGCACGACCGAAATCATCAAACGGGAACTGACTGAGCAGGTATATGCTCATACACTCTGGTATCATATACTCTCTCGTCATCTGCTTGCGTTGCTGCTCATCATAGAGCTTATATGCAGGATAGTCAGAGCCAAGATATTTCTCAAGCGAGATACCCACCTTACGGCCGCACACCACGATACTCTGCTCGAAATCACCTATCTGAGTATAGACGTCGGGCAACTCGACATCGGGAAGAAGCCTCTGCATACGATTAAGGCATGTGCGCAACTGCTCATTTTCCTCATCCATATTGTAAAAGACGCTATCCACATCAGCAATAGCCGCAGAAAGTGTAGGATCTTCATAGTATCTCAGAAACCTCTCGTTCATGCCCGACTCTCCCAGCACTCCTATCTTCAAAAGGCTCTCCACAAGAGCGCGAGTCTCAACTATATAGGTTGTGCGCATCTTCTGCAATGCCGAATAGTCGCCCGTGGTGAGATACCGCACCTGCAGCAAGTCATACCTGCGGATAGGCATAGACGAATCGCCCAGACTGCTAATTGGAGTTCCATCCCCATAAGAGCAGCCTACCATAGCAACCGACATCAAAAGAGTCATTATTGCCGAAAATAGGTATGTTTTCACGACTCGCACAGATTAAATAATTCCTTAATTATATAAATCCGTTGCAAAGATAGTGAAAAATCCCCATTCTTGCAAATTTTAAGTAAAATTTATTTAATTTTTGTTTAAAAAATTAATAAAGATACAGCTTATCACCCACTTTTACAGAATAATCAGGACTCAACAGATTCCAGATATACAGACGTGAAAGACGAACACCATAATGCTGAGCGATAGAATAAAGACTCTCGCCATTCTTCACCACATGATAGCGACCTCTATACTCCTTCACCGCGTGTTTCTGCTTCTTCATCAAATAAACAACATCACCATCAGCAAGCATTTCTACAGCATCACGCTCATTATACCTCGCAAGCTTAAACGCACTAATACCCAACTCTTTACTCAAACTCACAAAGGTATCTCCATTACGTGCTATGATATAATAGTTCTTGTTATACGAATACAACCTGTGAGGCTGTTGTCCCTTCAGCTCAATCTTCGCACTCGTCACGGAATGGTTGAGCACAAACGTGTTCACGGTCTTCTGCGTATCATACTGATACAGCTGATAAGCCTCAATGAGGTTTATGAGTTTCTGGGCGTATGTAGGACTCGTAGCATAGCCACAAGCCTTCAGCCCATTAGCCCACCCCTTATAATCCGTCACCTTCAGGCGGAACAGACTCTGATAACGAGGGCGTTGCAAAAACTTACTATGATCCTCATAGCTCGCACGAGGATTGCTATACACACGGAAGCACTCATTAGGAGCATCATCATCGCGCAGCATCGTAGGACCAGTCCAATCGTGACACTTGATACCAAAGTGGTTATTACCCATAGTTGCCAACGTACTTCTACCAGCCGAACTCTCAAGAAGTCCCTGTGCAAGCGTGATACTTGCAGGAATGGAATACTTCCTCATCTGCTCAATGGCAAGTTCCTTGTAAATCTCGATATACTGCTGATAAACGGCATTAGTCTTGACCTGACCAGACAAAACACCAGGACAGCCCAAGGCAGAAGCAAACAGAATAATATGTAGGTATCTTTTGATGCTCACAACTTAAAACAATTAAGCGGCACTCAAATCAATTATTGAGTACCGCACAAATCAATTTTTGTAGTGGATAGGGGATTCGAACCCCTATGGCAAGATTGAGAATCTTGAATCCTAACCCTTAGATGAATCCACCAGGTTAATTTGTACTAACTCATGTTCCTTTTCTTGGTAGTGGATAGGGGATTCGAACCCCTATGGCAAGATTGAGAATCTTGAATCCTAACCCTTAGATGAATCCACCATCTTCCGAGAAAGTACAAATACATACGGTAACCCGTACGTCAGTTTAGCAAACTGGTGGTTTCAGCCACTCACCCAACCTTCCAAAAGCCTTGAAAAGTTCTTAGCCGAACCTCTTTTGTCAAATGCGATGCAAAGGTACAACTTTTTTCTGAAACCACCAAATTTTTCGTTAACTTTTTTCACATTTCTCGCAAATCACCCACTTTTTGCTAAAAACTCCGCACTTTTCGCCAAATAGCGCACCTCTCCCCTACTCCACAAGAACATCCCCCCCTTCAAATCGAATATACATTATTATATAAGCATCAAGAAAGATTATAAAAGACATAATGCGCAGAATTAATTTTTATCCATAGAAAATTCACATTAATCTAAGCTCAGAAAAAACTTTTTCGCAATAATCCTACATACCTACACAGACAACCGTGTAATATATTGACGCACAAAAGCTTGCAGCGTTTTCAAATATACGACAAACCTACACTAATCCTACACTAAACCTACACAAATCATGCCTTTCAAGGCATGAAATTAATAATTTATAATGAGTAATTAGAATAGTACTATAAGCCGTCAAGCCAATCTAAATTATACATTATCAATTATTAATTATCAATTAACCTGAATTTCCTAAAAAATTCAGGTTTAGTGTAGGTTTAGTGTAGGATTAGTGTAGGTTTGCACGATATTTGAAATCCGTGTAATGCACTAACAATATGCACGTTAAGTGGGGTGCTTGTGTAGGTATGTAGGATTATTGCGAAAAAGTTTTTTCTGAACCCAGATTTCCCATTTTTCACTTTCCATTTTTCATTTACTCCAGGTTCGCTTGTCCTTCGCTTCTAATTCGCTTCTAATTCGCTTCTGATCCCTTCCATAGAATAGGCAAGAAATGGGACTTACAACTCTAAGTTTGCATCGTCTAAGAAAAAGATAGGATAATCTTTGCTTAGTAAGGCCAGATTCCTTACCTTTGTTGTAAGAAGGAGG
>CACYXI010000290.1 GCA_902778265.1 uncultured Bacteroidales bacterium
ATCTGTACTGTAGCCGTGGCTGATGCTCTTTTACATGGTTCTGATGACTATGGCAAGTTCATCCACGAATGGTGCCGACGTTATCCACATCCAATGGGAGGCTATGGCGGTCGTTTTGCAAAATGGGTAATGAGTAACAATCCCCAGCCATATGGAAGTTACGGTAATGGCTCTGCCATGAGAGTAAGCCCAATTGGATGGTGGTTTGGTCATCCCCACGATTTATATGCAGAAGCAGAGAAAGCTGCAGCATGTACTCATAACCATGAAGAAGGAATACTTGGAGCACAAGCAGTAGCTTTTGCCATCCTTGATGCCAGAGAACTGAGAGAAGGTTTGCATGGAAAGCCTATGACAGAAGAATACTTGCTGAAATATGGTCTGGATCATGGAATAGGTCTTTATGAGGAGTTTCCACAAAATTTCAAGATAGACCTTGAACAATACAGGAATAAATTTGATGAAACTTGTCAAGGCACAGTACCAGTAGCACTTTGGATTGCCCTTCATAGCAAGAGTTTTGAGGATGCAATTCGTCAAGCAGTGAGACTTGGGGCTGATGCCGATACGCTGGGTGCCATTGTCGGGAGCATAGCTGAACCCTTATGGGGCATTCCTGAATGGATGAAGGAGAAAGCCCTTTCATATCTCCCCGATGATATGAAGGCTGTCATAATGGAGTTTCACACACGTTTGAAAAGACTTCGCAAACTGTCAAAGAAGTGCCAGTTCTATGCCATTGGAGAGTTCACTTACGTTGATGACAGCGACAAAATTGCCTATGAAATCGAGCGTGAATGGATGCACGACCTGGCACGAAGTTATACGAATGCAGATAAGGTCAAGGAGGAAATGGTGAAACGGTTTCCTTTGGAGGAATGGCAAGTACTCGCTGATAACTACGACCTTCCTATTTCACTCATTGGCTACATAGCAAGACATGTTCTTACACCAAAGCACAAGTCATTGAATGTGGTAATGAAGTTCCTTGAAATGCATTACACAATGCGAAAGGCACAGGCTGCCAAGAAAAAAGAAGAGAAAGAACAGAAACAACACTTCATGGCCATCATGCACTGGAAGCTGGGACTGGGCAACTTCAACAAAGTTTTATCTGGCGAAAGTCCTCTTCCCGACAAGTCAAAGACGGCGACATCAAGCGACTGGAACATAGAGCCGATGCCATCTACCCCCGATGAAATGTCTGAAATGTCTTTCGACTTTAGGATTCCAGCAGAAGCAATGAAGGTTATACGTAAAGGTCATATTCCTGAAGCACAAGAAGACCATTGGTTCATGTACTGTGATGATGAATATATTCGCTACTATCGTAGTTGGACGGGAATGTGTGCTTTCGAGGCACATTACAAGAAAGACGGTGTTGACTACCTTGTCGATCACCTGAAGATGAACCATGCGCTTGCAGAGTTCGGTGTTAATGGTGACGAAGCAGGTGCGGCACTTTTCTGCTATCTTGTGATTGCCGAATCAGGCGGCAATGCCGAAGATGCGTGGCAGCATTACCTTATAGCTTGGGACAAATTGGTACAGAAGTATTCAAAGAAAGATTAGATATGACAAGGCAGCACATTGTATTTTTGACTGGTGCAGGTATCAGCGTTGAAAGCGGATTGAGCACCTTCCGTGGTAAGGATGGTTTGTGGACGAATGAGGAATGGGCTTATCTGGCCAGTACTGATGCACTCTACAATGATACACAAAGATGCCTTGACTTCTACAACTACAGACGTAAACAGTTAGCCGAGGTAGAGCCGAATGATGCTCACCGCATGATTGCAGAGTTAGAGAAAGAGCATGAAGTGACTGTTATCACTCAGAACGTTGATAATCTCCATGAACGTGCCGGTTCATCCCAAGTCATTCATCTACATGGTGAACTCAGCAAGGTATGTTCTATGGATAACCGTACTACGTGTGTAAAGGAATACCCATTGACCACACCCATTATGGTAGGTGACAAAGCAGATGATGGCTCACAGCTCCGTCCTTATATTGTAATGTTCGGGGAATATGTTGACAGTATGAACGTGGCCATCAAATATGTAAGCTATGCAGACATCTTTGTGGTTATCGGAACTTCTACCCAAGTTTGTCATAGACCCAGGAGAAATGGAACAATGCACACAATTGGGATTTACCCATTATAAGACAACGGCCTCAGAAGGAATGAAGATGCTATTGGAGGCATTCAAAGATTTATAAGAATAATAGTATGATAGACAGAATAGCAATTGACGTAACGAACACTGAGCAAAGCGCAGTACCTAAAGAAAAGTTCCGAATTAACAAATACAATTTCGGAACACCGTTTGAAGATTTAGTTCACAATACAGAACCTTATCTTCATTTTCAAATACTTCGTCCGAAAGATGAGGAACAAAGAGAAAAGGCTTTGACCTATTTCAAGGAAAATGGCAAGATTTACGCCACTTTTGTCAATAGTCTTGATGTATTGTTATATGTAGGCTGTACGAAGAGTATCTATATCAAATCAACTATTGCAGAGGTGAAGCCTGAAGTATTCAAATCTATTATGGCACAGGCAGCGCATTGGTATAGGTTTTATGGCAATGAGACTAACGAAGAGTAAATATGGCATATACGTACAAATACCCAAGACCAGCAGTTACAGGTGATTGTATAGTCATCACCAAAGAAGAGAATGCGAAGGTATTACTGATTCAGCGAAGTGATGAGCCATACAAAGGTGCCTGGGCTTTCCCCGGAGGTTTCATGAATATGGATGAGAGTACAGAACAATGTGCCATCAGAGAACTTGAAGAGGAAACAGGATTGAAGGTAACTGATGTCTGCCAAATTGGTGCTTATTCAAAAGTTGACCGTGACCCACGAGGAAGAACTATTACGGTGGCATATCTTGCCATTATAGATAAAGCTATATGTGTAGTCGGTCAGGATGACGCTGCAAAAGCAGAATGGTGGCCAATCAATTCATTACCACACCTTGCATTTGATCATGACGAAATCGTTTCTGATGCTATAACCTTGTATCACAAAATACTCAAATTATGAAAAATAGTTTCAAAGATGTCGCTCGTAACAAACAAGCTCGGTATTTCGAGAATAACTACGGAATAAAGAAGTTTGCTACCATCAAACGCAAGCCCAGAGGCTATAATAATGCTATAGATATTTATGTAGAGTCATTACTGAATTGGGAAGATGCTAAAGATGGCAAGATTTTCTATGAAGGTTATCGCCGACTAATTATGGATGAGATTAAGAACCTAAAATCCTCTGGATTATACACTCCATCAGGGATGATGATGCGCCATACACTTCGTAGTGAGCATATTCCATGGAATGTATTTTTCCCTATGTCTCTTTCTGAGAACAATTTGAAACATGCTAAAGACATTTTCAATTTTATTATAAATCAAGTATCTCCTGAAAGTCAGAAAATACTGGAGATAACGGCAATTAAGGTTGAGTATGCCCCCATAGACGAAAAAGCTACAGAAGAGCCTTTTACAAAATGCTATCTTAATGATAGAACATCATTTGATACTTATATTGAATATGTAGCAGAAGATGGAGAGAAAGGTGGCATTGGTATAGAGGTAAAATATACTGAAGAAGGGTATCAGCCAGGCGATACCGAAAAGAAAGCTGCAATTACAGACTACAAGAATCCCAAATATCGTTATTTGGATGTAATGAAGAAGTCTTTATACTATATTCCTGCTGCATTTAAGCCTGATATAAAACATCCTAACCTATGGTCTCCATTAGTTTGTAATGAACTCCGACAGATATGGCGTAATCATTTACTTGGGGCATCTATGGTACAACATCGTGACATCAAATATTTCCTTTCTTTACACTTATATCCAAAGGGGAATATCCATTTTCATGGTGATGAGGAACACATGGGAGCTGTAAAATATTACCAGAGCTGGCTTAGTCCTGAAGGACAAAAGACCTGGAAAGCAATAACATTCGAAGAACTATTCCATTTAATTCAAGAGAATTTCACTGACTCCCAAGGAAATGATTGGGCCAACTATCTTAAAGAACGGTATTTATTTTAGCATTAGATAATATGGATAAAGAAGATATTGAAGAGTTGGCTAAGGATTTGATTCCACTGGCAGAAGAGAATAATGCGAGTCAAGCTATTATGACAGCTGACTATAATGACAAGTGGGAGTTCTTTATGGGCTTTAGAAAGAAGAAACAATACAGAACGTAATCCTCAATTTCGAGGTCGTATATAGTTTTGGCGACTATTTGAGAAACTACGAGTCGTGAGACTCCATCTTTATTAAGCGCAGACATCGGTGACTTATTCAAGTGGACATCTTTGAATTTCCGAGGTTTCAGACGCTGAATAATAGCTAACGCTGTTAGGAGCAATTCA
>CACYXI010000291.1 GCA_902778265.1 uncultured Bacteroidales bacterium
GTTACAGAATTTCTTGCTGGAGATGGGCAAAGGTTTTTTGTTTGAGGCACGTCAGAAGAGGTTTACCTTTGAGGAACGAAACTTCTATGTGGATTTGGTACTATACAACCGACTGCTTCAATGCTACGTACTCGTTGATCTGAAGATTGATGACCTCACCCATCAGGATCTCGGACAGATGCAAATGTATGTGAACTATTACGATCGCTATGTCAAAGAAGATTTTGAGCATCCCACCATTGGCATCCTGCTTTGCAAGGAGAAAAGCGATGCACTTGTAGAATTGACTTTGCCAAAGGATGCAAATATCTACGCTACTCAATACCAACTCTATCTTCCCGACAAGGCTCTGCTTCAGTCGAAGGTGAAGGAATGGATTGAGGAATATAACGAGGCTAACCCAGAAACAGAAAACGAATAGTGATTATGGCGAAACAAGAAATAACTTTGCAAGGCTTAGATGGGCAGTTGGACGAACTGATTCTGACCACCAACGATGAAACCGCCAACGGAAAGTTGGAGGATTGTGCCCGTATGCTGTTTCCACAGGAGGGAGAGACAACACCTAGACTCCGCTTCAAAGGCTTTGAAGGTGAATGGCAGAAGAAACTGTTGAGCGATTGTCTCGAAATATCAGATGAAAAGAACACTGATAATATTTTTGGTATTGAAGATGTCTTGTCTGTTTCTGATGAGAATGGCGTTGTCAATCAGATTGAGCATCTTGGTAGAAGCTATGCTGGAAAGTCTGTTAGTGGATATAAAATATTACGTCCTGGGCAGATTGTATATACGAAATCCCCTCTTCGTGCTAAACCATATGGAATTGTAAAACATAACACGGGCAAAGCAGGAATAGTGTCTGTGCTCTATGCTGTATATAATCCTAAAGAAGGTGTTGCACCTGAGTACATTCATTATTATTTTGATCCTGCGTGGAGGTTGAATGCGTATATGCGTCCGCTTGTAAACAAAGGTGCTAAAAACACTATGAACATAAGTGACGAAACAGCACTCACGGGGTATATAATGATTCCAAAGGACATAGAGGAACAAAAAAGAATTGCATCTTTTTTGCAAAGACTTGATGATCAAATGAAGTTGCATCAGCATCAGTTTGAGAGACTAAAGCAACTGAAATCTGCTTGTCTTGATTCAATGTTCCCACAGCAATCAGAAAACACCCCCCCCATACGCTTTAAAAACTTCAATAACAAATGGAATAGAGCTATGGCTTCTGAATTATTTATAACATACAACAATAGGAATCATCCAGAATTACCAGTTCTTTCAGCTTGCCAGGATATCAGAGGTATGGCTGTTAGAAGTGAGAGCGGATATGATATAAGTCATGATAGAGCGAATGAAGTGACATATAAGGTAGTAATGCCAGGTCAGTTTGTCATTCATTTGCGCTCATTTCAAGGTGGCTTTGCACATTCAGCTGTAGAAGGTATAACCTCTCCAGCATATACAGTATTTGGCTTTAAGGAAACAGACAAGCATGATGACTATTTTTGGAAAACTGTTTTTATGTCGAAAGCATTTGTGGATCGTCTGAAGACAATTACATATGGTATTCGAGATGGAAGATCAATAAGTTTTTCAGAATTCGGAGAGATGGCATTAAACTTTCCTGAATTAGAAGAACAAAAAAGCATAGCATCCTTTTTTAAAAGAATAGACTCAAACATTGCAGTTCAACAACAGCGTTTGGAACGTCTGAAACAGATGAAGTCAGCCTGTTTGGACGGTATGTTCCCACAAAATGGGGGGGGTACTTCTCATCAATAAGATTCAAAGGCTATAATGGAGATTGGGCTATAGCAAAGTTTTCAATACTTGCCAAGCCTTACTTCATGTCAAACAAGAATATTCATCATCAGAATTTGTTATCATTAAGTTACGGAAAGATCGTGAAAAAAGATATACAGACAAAGAAAGGATTATTGCCAGCATCATTTGATACTTATCAGATGGTGAAAGATGGAATAATTGTATTCCGCTTTACCGACTTACAGAATGACCATAAAAGTCTTCGTGTAGGTTTGGTTAAAGAGGAAGGAATAATATCTCCTGCTTATGTTTGTGTTCAGTGTGAAAATGTATTGCCGGAGTTTCTATATCTCCAACTTCACACATTTGATTTACGAAAAGTGTTCTATTCTATGGGGGATGGTATGCGCCAAACTCTTTCATATTCAGACATAAAAGATATGGATGTTTTCGTCCCTTCAATGGAAGAACAGCAGCGTATTGTCACTTTTTTCCAAAGCTTTGATAAGCAGATCTCATTGCAGACTCTACAATTAGAGAAACTGGAGCAATTGAAAAAAGCTTGTTTAAAGAAGATGATTGCATAACAAAACAAAATAAAAATATGAGCAACGAGGTTAACATTCACCCATTTGAAAAGGAGTCGGCATTTGAGTTGGCTCTCTGTCACC
>CACYXI010000292.1 GCA_902778265.1 uncultured Bacteroidales bacterium
GCTATGGGCTATTGACCGTTACTGGGATTCTGTAAGTCGTGAACGCACGATAATGTCAGAGAAATTCCTTAAAGGCGAAGCTAAAGGTCGTGCAGAAGGATTAGCCGAGGGCGAGAAAAAAGGTCGTGCAGAAGGAGACCGAGCACGTCAAATTTCCACAGCTAAGTCCTTAAAACAAATGGGAATACTATCAATCAGCCAGATAGCTGATGCGACAGGGCTTTCAGAAGAGGAGATAAACAAATTGTAATTAAAGCGAGTCTGATGAATTAATATGATAAGCAACAAGTTGCTTTTTACTGACTATAATTACCAATCTGCGCAATCTTTAACCAATAAAAATGAAAATTTATGGAAAAAGATTGCGCAGATTGGTAATTATAGTCAGTTTAAGCACCAAAGGTGCGAATACGTCCAATTTACGTTAATTGAACTTGAAATATAGCATAGTTCTATTTCAAGTGAACATCAAAGCGAGAAAGGTACATTCCACTCTTGCCATTCTGACTGACAGGAATCTTCTTTCCTGAGGCATTCTCCACCATCTTTGCAGGATTAAGATAGGTGTGGGTATGTCCGCCAAGGAAAAGGTCTACGCCCTCTGTCTGAGGTACGACACGCTCGTCTGACGGATCGCCATCACCTGTTTCCCAACCGAGATGCGAGAGACAGATAACAAGGTCACACTTCTCTTTTTCTCGCAAAGTCTTCACAATCTCCTTAGTCACGGGAATAGGATCAAGGTATTTTATGTTACCATAGTTATTTCGCACAACAAGTCCTTCGAGTTTAGGCGAAAGACCGAAAACACCTATTTTAATGCCCTTACGCTTGATAATGGTGTATGGTTTCACGATACCCTCAAGAACGGTTCCTGAAAAATCATAGTTGGCACAAACAATAGGGAACTTCGCCATCTTGAAGATACGAGCCATATTGTCAAGTCCGAAATCAAACTCATGATTACCAATCGTAGCAGCATCATAGCCCATAATGTTCATCAGACCAATCTCCACATCCCCCTTAAACAGACTATAATAGGATGAGCCTTGAGAGAAATCGCCACAATCAAAAAGCAGAAGGTCGGGATTGAGCTGACGCTGCTGCTTGACATAGACCACACGACGAGTAAATCCGCCAAGATTTGCCTTATTCTTATCGGCAAGGTTCTTGCTGAACGGGAATATCTGCGAATGACAGTCGTTGGTATGAAGCACTACTAAATCCTTCTGTGCAAAGGCATTAAGCGTGACAAAAAGAAAAAGGAACAATATCTTTCTCATCTTTACTACCTCCCTACTCTACTGTTATCCTACCTTCTACCTCAGCATCCACCATACGGCCGTTCTTCATATTCTCTCGAAAGAAATCCATGATGATGAAGCGGAGATTGTTACTCTTATCAGTCAGCATCTTACGATTAGTACCCAACTTAAAAGCTGGCATACCGTCATTTCCATCTGCGAGATAGTCGATTGTGGCAATACGATACTCGGCATCTGGATTTACAGTTTTTCCATTTATCTTAAGACTTACCAGTTTTCTATCCTTGCTAATAACAGCCCTCACGCTATGGCTAACGCCCTCACCACCTCTGAAAGCAATCTGTTCAAAGAGGGTGATAACCTGAGAGCCTTTCATGGTCATGAAACAGAGTTTATTCTCAAAGGGAGCAACATCAATAATATTTCCGATGGTAACGTCACCCTTGCTGATTGAAGCACGTATTCCACCCATATTATAGACAGAGAAGTCAGGGTTCTCGTTAAAATCACTTGCTGCCCAGATGAGAATGTCGGCAAGAAGATTGGAGAGTTTGCTTTCTGGACGATCGGCAAGCATATCGGAAGCTGCCTGTCCCACAACTGGCGACATAATGCTATCAACCTTGGCTTTGAAAGGCGCAAGGAAAGCGGCAGTCTCAGCATCTGGAGAAGCATCAAACAGAGAATCGAAAGTCACTCGCTGATAGTCAACTGACTGAACAGCATAGTGGCGTGTCGAGCAAGAAACCGAGCCAATCGCGATTGCAGAAACAAGCAACAAAATCCTTAAATACCTTCTCATATTCAGTGGATAAAATTAGAAAACCGATGCAAAAATACTGTTTTTTCATTAATAATAAAAGGAAATTGAGAAAAAAGTCGAAAAAAGTTTGGAAAGTCAAAGGAAAATGAGTAATTTTGCACCCGCTTTCCGACGTAACCGATGGTGAGGGAGAAGTGTTACCCACTATGTTGCGTTAGAACGATACAACAATTTAATAAAACAATTCAACAAAATGGATTTGATCAAAGTTGCTGAAGAAGCATTTGCAACCGGCAAGAAGTTCCCTGAGTTCAAGCCAGGTGACACTATCACTGTCGCTTACAAAATTATCGAGGGTTCAAAGGAGCGTATCCAGCTCTATCGTGG
>CACYXI010000293.1 GCA_902778265.1 uncultured Bacteroidales bacterium
CAACGGTCATTACTTCTCATACCTCATGCAGACAAATGGCGAGAAAGACCTCAGCCTCCGCATACGCTATTGGGGACAGGATGAATGGCGCACCTGCGAGTACGACCTTTATGTAGATGATGTTCTCGTTCAGAGCATCAACAACTCAAAGAAATGGCGTTCTTCACAATGGAAGTACGAGACATACAAGATTCCTGCATCTGCCCTTGAAGGCAAGAAGCAGGTACGAGTAAAGTTCGTTGCCAAGCCACACCGTCAAGTAGGCGAACTCTACGAAGTAAGACTCGTGAAGTAAAAAAGCAGATTAAGAAATCAATGATTAGAGGTCAAAAGTCTATGGATGGTCTAAGGACTAAGGTCTGAGGACTAAGGCTTTTGACCTTTGACTTTTAACCTTTGACCTTTGTCTTTTTATAAAAACTAATGAGACGAATATCAATTCTAACCACTCTGCTCGCCATTATTGTTTGTCATGCAATGGCAAAAAATGACACTCTTTCCGTTCATAATGCCTTGCAGCATTTGCAGAGTGAGGTAGTGTTTAACAAAAGCAATAACGAGACACCATATTACAAGTTACAGGATGTCAGAGTTCCTGTTGTTGATGACATCTACAGCGTGTTTACCGACGAATCATGTGAAAACATCGGATTTCTGTGTACAGACCCTGCTACAAGAAGCGAGAAAAAGCCAAAGGTGATGTTGAGCGTATATCGCGTTTCTGATGGAAAACAACTGTATTCCAAGGTGTTCAAGTGGAAAGGTGAAAGCTTCGTATTGTCAAAGACCAGCATAGCTGAATTGGCTAATTTAAGTACTTCCATAGTTGACCTTGCTACAGGTGAGGTGTTGCAGCAGAAGAAAGAATGCTATCTTGGTTTAATTGGTGATAATATCATCCTTGGTTCAACAGTTGGACTGACTGAAACCAAGAAGGCAGCAGCTTATTCCATGACTACAGGTGAGTCTATATGGAAAACGGCTCTTATCTCAAGTGATGGTCTTACCTATAATCAGCCTATTGATAGTGTAAGCGACTATATTGTTACCGGTAAACTTATTCGTGTCAATTGGCTTACTGGTGAAATGAAGGCTTTAGATGCCAAGACATCTATTACCAACAAGAAAGTTCTCTGGGGACAAATCATTGCAGGCGTGGCTATGGGTGTGGCTGGTGGAATTATTGGTGGTGGCACAGGCTATCATCCAATCTTTATTCCGACAGGATCCTATAAGACTATTTCTCACAATCGTTCATTCTTTATATTTCCGGGTAGTGACAAGATTGCCGGACTCACTTCTGGTGTTCTTCAAAAAGATGGTCGTAACTTCTTTGCCGATCGCAAGACTATCCGTTGTTTTGACGATAACATGACCGAGATATGGAATACAGAACTCCAAGAAAAGGGCACACGTTCTGACCTTGTTCTCAAAGGTGATACACTCTTCATGCTAAACCTTGCATTGGGAGTATATGGTAATGGATCGGTACAGCATAGGGAAAAGCCATACATTGCAGCTTTCAATGCTAATGATGGTAAGCAACTGTTTTATCAGCCAATAGATATTGACGAGTCTGTCAAGGCTGCCACCAAGACAAACAACACATTACGCTTGCTCTTCAACGATCGTGAGGCAATATATAACTTTTCAACAAGCAAGTTGAATATTGCTCCGCATGATACTACCATCGTAGGAGCTTATTCTCGTTATGTGTTTGAAGGTCAGTACTTAAAGAAAAACAGCGATGATACATTTACACCTGTCACACCAACAGATGATATGGTACTGGCTATGACAAACAAGGGCAATATAATGAATCTTGCAACTTCAAGTGCAGCAAAAGAATATACGCCAGACAATATCTATATGGTTACATATCGTTCTGGTGAAACGTGTTTTGTCGAGCCTTTGTTAGGTAATGACCAGGTTCATGACCTATGGTGTATCAACAATGGTAAATCGATTCTCGTTAGCAAAGATGTGGTATTTACCAAAAAGAAGCAAAACCATCTGATTCTTTACCTTACTAATCAAAGGATTCAGATACTAAGTATCAAATAGTATTTCTACAATAAAATGTGTGTTAGCCCTCAAGGTTGGCACACATTTTTTCAACCTGTACGGTTAAAAGCCTTGAAAAGGCGATATAACATAGGCGTGGGTGTAACCCACGAACATTAGCCCCCATTCTCCAATAGCGCCGTAGGTGCGATATAATTTGATATCATGCTGATAAATAATGCGAATTCGACGGATTCTAAATTTCCTATAAAAGAGGGTGTATCAAAAGTCAAAAGCCATTTTGAAAATCTTACAGATTGAAACATCCCAATAGAAAAAGCCATTTCTAAACTCATTTTCGAGTTACAAAAT
>CACYXI010000294.1 GCA_902778265.1 uncultured Bacteroidales bacterium
AATTCTGCACATGACAAAACTCTGAGGAACTTATTGCTCCTCAGAGACTTATAAAAAAGATTAACAACAAACTATGCACTTAGTTGCGGAATTAAGGTAGTATCAAATTCTTCTATCAGCTTTTCTGTTTCCTTTTTATTGATTTTTTTTGTTAGGTTATACAACAACACGTCTACCTTATTAAATCCCTCAAATGTACCACAATTTACCCAACGGACTTTAACGCATTTATTTTGATAAAAATCTTTAAGTCCTTCAATATATTTTTTTACCATTATACGAACTAAGTCTCCGATTAATAATGGATCAACTATCTTTTTTTGCTTTGCACTATTGTCATTGTTTATAGGCTTAACTGATTCTATAAATTCATTTACGCCTTGGAACAATTTACGATAATAATTGTGATTCTCTTCATTGAAGGCATGACCTATTTCATATAAGTCTGATAAATCTATTTGGGCGTATGGCGATTTGTGTATATATATAGACTTTATTGGTTTTATCCTTCCATGTCTTATCGACTTCTCCGTCTCGGTGCGCCCCGTCGACTTGAAAGCACAACGCTACAACCGTCTGCTCAAAGCCTTGGGAGCTACTGAGAGGAATGTGCCACGCAAGGAGCCTGTCATTCCCTTTCTCAATGGAGGCACAAGTGCCAGGAACATGATGAGTATGATGTTATCCCTGCTCGACGGCCACCACTATGCCAATGCTGACGTGTTGTGGATTACCGACTTCGACATTCCCATGGAGACTGCCCTTGCCCGAAAGATGGCCGCCTACCAGTGCACCGGCACCCGCTTCTACGGCATTCGGATTACGGACGGCGACGTGAGGTCGACCAACAATCCTTGGGAACAGTATTTCAATAATGTCTATACACTGAAGTATAGAAGGGTGAGGAGATACTGAGTGAGCGAGAGAAAAATCTTCTATCAATTGTTAACCTTGTGATGTCCGTTCTCATAAAAAGGGAAAAAGAAACAAGCAAATAAATCAATCGATATGAAGCAACTGATTATTTTCGCCATTCTGATTTTTGCTGTAGAAGCCATCAAAGAGAAAGAGACAGTGGCCGTATTGGCGAAGCGTTATGATGTATCTCCTTCGAAAATTACGGAATGGAAGAATGTGTTTCTAAAGAATGCCGCTCAAGCGTTCGAGAAGCCATGCGACAAGAGCCGTGAGATTAAGAAGATGAAGGCCGAGAATGACCGATTTCTTCACAAAGTCGGTGAGTTTACAGTGGCGAATGATTTTTTTGCAAAAGCCTGCGAGGATGCCGGACTCAAAGTGAGATAATCGAACTTGAGCAGTCGCGTCCCGCAGGCATGTCAAGAAAGAGATTTTGCGAGTACATGGATATCAACCGTAGCACATTGTACTATAAGCATAAAAGCGAGTCAGAGGAGAATCTTTCCATCATGGAGACGATAGACAAGCTGTACTACGACCATCCTACGGCAGGCGTTGTCATGATGGTTGGGCTTCTTGCCAGTCTCGGTATTGTTGTAGGGCCGAAGCGTGTCCGCCGTCTCATGCGCAAGATGGATATCATGGCAATCTATCCACAGAAGTGCCTGTCAAAAGGCGGCAAGCCACAATACTTCCATCCGTATCTGCTGAGACACATGGACATAGACCATCCCAACCAAGTGTGGAGTTCAGACATATCATACATACCCATGAAGAACGGCTTCATGTACCTATATGCCGTCATAGACGTGTACAGTCGCTTTATAGTTGGCTGGAGGCTGAGCTACACGCTTTCGGCCAACAACTGCTAAGAACTGATAGAGGACTGCGTAAGAATGTGGGGGGCTCCTGAGATTGTTAACTCTGACCAAGGCTCGCAATATACTACGAAGAAATGGGAGGAATTGCTGACGTATGGCATAAAGATAAGCATGGACGGAAGAGGACGCTGCAAAGACAACATTTGGATAGAACGTTTCTGGCGCACTGTCAAGCAGGAATACGTATACATAAATCCTGCTGATACAGTGGATGAACTTCTCGGAGGAATCGACAAGTTCATCAAGTACTACAACTACAAGAGGACACATCAGAGCCTTTCAATGATGATGCCTGCTATGCAATATGGAACTAAAGTTTCCCACCTGGAGAATCCCTTTATACAAAGGCTTTCCCAAAGGGTATGCGCATCTTTAACTTTTCAAAAAACTTTTTGTGAATCGTAGAATATTACATTTTCGGACATTTCCTTTTAAGGTCATTTGCCCTTTTACATTTATTAAGCACTTGTTAAAATCCTTTGTTTATGGGCATTTTTGCTATTCGAGCTTTTCAAAAATCCTTTGTTTATAGGCTTTTTGAACAAGTGGGAAACTTTAG
>CACYXI010000295.1 GCA_902778265.1 uncultured Bacteroidales bacterium
TTAGATAAAACAGGGACACTATGACAATAACATTGAAACGAATATACAAGAAGGGCGCCTTTACTCTGGGTGCCCTTCAGATTCAGACTGAGAGCAATAAGGAGTTTCTCATGAACAGATACTTCTGCGATACGCTTGAGCCTCACGCTATTGACTGGCGCAGGGAGGAGAAAGTGGCGGGTAAGACTGCCATTCCTACGGGGCGGTACAGGGTGGTGATGAGTTATAGTAAAACCTATAAGCGCAGGATGCCGTACCTCCTGAACGTTCCGCATTTCACAGGGATTATGATTCATACAGGGAATACGGCGGATGATACGAGAGGCTGCATACTGGTTGGCAAGGCTGTTCGGCCTCAGAAATCAGAAGAAGAGAGCCCTACGGGCAAGGCAACGGTCATTGGTCGCCTGACGGACTCGCGCATCACCTTCAACAAGCTGTATGAGATTATTAAGGAGGCGATGAAGAAAGGAGAGGAGATTTTTCTAATTGTTAAATGAATAATGAATAATTAACGTGAGTTACTTCCCTGTGGTCAGTGGGTCTGCGACAAATCTCGATGAATTCATGGCAAATGCATCTCTGATGCTTGTACTTTACGGAAAATTAATGCGGTATTAATGTGATATTAATGAGATATTATATGTTTTCGCTCTGCGAACCTACATTAATTATTCGCTGAAGCTCATCAAGCTAAAGCAAGTTCTCACAAATGACACATTTATGTCGCATTAATTTCTTCTTGTAGCAAGCGGTTTATTTTGTTCGCTATGGCTCACCAAGCTAAAGCAAGTTCTTCGCTGAAGCTCATCAAGCTGAAGCAAGTCGTTGAACTGATTATAATAAGTGATGAAAACACAATAAAAGAAGCGAGGAAAAGTTGGAGAGAAACGATAAATTTGCGGTTGTTTGGACATAATTGCGTCTTTTGGATGGAAAAAAACGACATCTTGTTTGAAATGTCATTTTTTTTTATTTACTTTGCATTCGAAAGACGAAAGGCAAAAGACAAATGTCAAAAGTCAAAAGTCAAAGGTCAAAAGTCAAAGGTCAAAAGTCAAAAGTCAAAGGTCAAAAGTCAAAGGCTGAAAGACCTTAGTCCTTAGTCCTTAGACCTCAACCCAAACAAAAAATATGAAGAAAAAAATCTCAGCTATTATTCTATGTGGTGTGGTTCTGGCTATGAATGCGCAGAACGTGACATCACCAAACGGGAAGTTGTCGGTTACGACAACAGATAATAAGTTAGTTATCAGTTATGATAAGCAGAAAACCCTTGAATTAGCCGATGTTCCTTTCTCAAAACTGGAACTCGCAAATAAGGTAACGACCAATTACAAGATGCTTGAAGGTAAGCGTTTGCATTGTACTAACGAGGCTAACGAGTATCAGGCTTCCATAGGTAAGGATGCAAAGATTGTGATGCGTCTCTATAACGACGGCATCGCTTTCCGCTATGAATATACCAATTTGAAGAATCAGAAGCACCCAGAGGAGAACACCGTGTATATGATTCCCGAAGGAACGAAGCGATGGTTCATGCAATGGGCGGAGTCATACGAGGGCTTCTTCCCCCAGAACACCACATACAAGGAAACACCCGTTCCGTCATTCAGCGGTGTGTTCAAATCGGCTGACGGATGGTGCAACCGTTGGGCATATCCTGCCCTGTTAGAGCCTTCCGACGGAGTGTTTGCCCTTATCTCTGAGGCAAACATAGAGCGCAAGCAGAGTGCTTCGAGCCTGTATAACGACGGGGAGCGTTATAAGGTGGTGCAGGATAAGAACGAGCTGGATCTGACAGGCGACTGGCATACACCTTGGCGCGTGGTTATCATAGGAAGTCTGGCAGACATCGTTCAGTCAACACTTGTAACGGATGTTAGTGAGCCTTCAAAATTGAATGATACCAATTGGATAAAGCCGGGTGTGGTGTCATGGATATATTGGGCATATAACCACGGTTCAAACGACTATGAGATAATCAAGAAATATGTGGATATGGCGGTTACGCTGAAGTTGCCATACGTGCTCATAGATGCCGAGTGGGATGAGATGAATAAGATAGAATCCAATAAGGGCAAGACCATTGAGGATGCCGTGGCATATGCTAATTCAAAGGGCGTGAAGCCTCTGATTTGGTATAACTCATCAGTTGGTTGGATTGATGGCGCTCCTACTCCTAAGTTCCGTCTGAACAAGCCAGAGGACAGGGAGAAGGAGTTTGCATGGTGTGAGAAGATAGGAGTGGCAGGTGTGAAGATAGATTTCTTCAGCGGAGATAATCAGGCGAATATGGACTATTGTCAGGACTTGCTTGTATGGTGCTGAGTGGTATAACAACGTGGCTACTTTTACAAAGAAGGCAGCAAGCCATAACGCTACTTTGCCTTTCACAAGAAATGTAATAGGTCCTATGGATTATACTCCTTGTGCCTTCAGCGATTCACAGCATCCGCACATCACTTCCAAGGGACATGAGCTTGCACTTACCGTACTCTTCGAGAGTGGTTTACAGCATCTTGCCGACCGTCCTGAGAGTTTCCTTGCACAGCCAAAGGAGGTTCAG
>CACYXI010000296.1 GCA_902778265.1 uncultured Bacteroidales bacterium
ACGCACCACTCAGCCTTCTCTTACGACATCACCGAAGAGTACTGGGAAGACTTCGCTGAGATGGTGGGCATCGAATACGTCAAGATCAACAAAGACACGAAGACCTACGAGTTCAAGCAGCAACTGCAGAACAACGAGATGTACTACATGCTTAGCAAAGCGCTTCGATAACAACAATTGATATTGACAATTGATAATAAGGAGCACCCAACATGAAGTGAACCCCGAAAGTTAGACAAAAAACTTTCGGGGTTTATTATGCAAAAGAGAAAGAAGCATGGTTATGCAGAATGTCTGAAGTACATGCAAATGATCAAAGAAGGAACATCCATTCATGCAATTCACATGAAGTATGGCATAAATGAAGACCGCCTTCATGTTCTATGGAACCGCTATCAATCAGACGGGCGTTCTGGTTTATTTAAAAGAAAGAATATAAGGGCAGATTTTGCATTAAAGAAAGAAATCGTGCTTGATATTGAAGAAAATCATTTAACTTTGCACGCAGCTTCGCTCAAATATGGAGCTTGCTCCCAACGAATATCTGTATGGTTACAGCAATACAGAACGGATGGCTTGGCAGCTTTGAACAGCACAAAAAGGCGAGGGCGACCACCAGGTATGGGAAGACCCAAAAAGAACAGTAAACCACTCACAGAACTTGAAAGGCTCCGTAAGGAAGTGCAAGAACTCAAGACAGAGAATGCTCTGCTAAAAAAAGTGAGAGCCTTAGTCGAGGAAAGGAATGCCCGACTACGCGAGATTGGGCAAGGGCCATCGAAGAACTAAGGCGCGAGGGACATCCCCTGCAGTTTATGCTGCATTGGATGAAGATGGCTCGTTCTGTATTCTATTACCATATATCGCATATGGATGACAGCGATGGATATGATAGAATCAGGACTAGTATAAAGCAGATTTATGACAAGAATCATGGGCGCTATGGGTACAGGCGAATCTGTATGGAACTGCGCAACAAAGATATAGTCATTAATCACAAGACTGTACAGAAACTGATGAATCAGATGGGACTTAAGGCAAATGCCAAGAAACGGCACTATCACTCCTACAAGGGGGAAATAGGCAAGATTGCTCCGAATGTGCTGGAACGTAATTTTTGCGCAGACAGACCCAATCAGAAATGGACTACAGATGTTACACAAGTGTGCATAAATGACAGAAAGCTATACTTGTCGCCCATATTGGATATGTTTGATGGCAGTATTATATCTTACGCTATTTCCAACAGTCCTAACTTGCAGATGGTAATACATATGCTCAAGAAGGCTTTTAAGAAGTATCCACGACTGGATGGTCTCACACTGCACTCAGATCAGGGCTGGCATTATCAGCATGGTATGTACCAGAAGATGCTGAAAGACCACAATATCACACAAAGCATGTCCCGTAAAGGCAACTGTCTGGACAATGCAATCATGGAGAATTTCTTTGGCCTGATGAAGAACGAACTCTTATATGCTAACAAGTTTGAAAGCATAGAGGACTTTGAAAGGGCATTAAGAAAATATATTGATTGGTATAACAATAAAAGACTAAAATTGAGGTTAAAAGGAATGAGCCCGGCACAATACCGAGCTCACTACTATAGAGAGTTGAATAATTAATGTTTAATTTAATGTCCAACTTTTCGGGGTCACATCAAAGTCGATACACCCCCATAAATTTTAAGTTCTTTTAAGAAATTATTTCACCACGACCTTTTTACCGTTTAGGATATTAATACCCTTCTTGGGCTCTGACAAGCGAACACCATTCAGGTCGTAAACAGTGGCATTTTTGTTTTGAGTGTTCTCAATAACTTTAATGCCGGTAGGTGTACCTTCAACGATTTTTACGAAATCCTTCCAGCCATCCGTTGCCTTGTATTTTTCTCTAGTATCCTTGGGCACATATAGCGTTGCATTATTAAATGTGTTTACGCTAAAGGCATTAGAGGACGATGATTTGCCTACTATCACAAAAGGATTCTCAATAAGCGAAACAACTGTTGTCAAATCCACTCCGTCGAATGCCCAACCTCCAATGCTCTTCACACTATTGCCGATGGTGATAGAGGTAAGCTTAGAGCAATAATAGAACGCATAACTTCCAATGTACTCCACACTATTGGGGATGGTGATAGAGGTAAGGCCAGAGCAACCAGAGAACGCACTCTCTTCAATGCTCGTCACACTGTTGGGGATGGTGATAGAGGTTAGGCTAGAGCAACCAAAGAACGCCCAACTTCCAATGCTCGTCACACTATTGGGGATGTTGATAGAGGTAAGGCCAGAGCAACCAGAGAACGTACCCAATTCA
>CACYXI010000297.1 GCA_902778265.1 uncultured Bacteroidales bacterium
TCCTAACGGCAAACAATACACCTACACGCCAAACGACTGCTCTGTGGCAGATATCAACGGCGATGGTGAGTATGAGCTATTGGTAAAGTGGGATCCTTCAGACTCACACGATAACTCACAGGACGGTCATACAGGTCATGTATATCTCGACTGCTATAAGCTGCACTACGGAAATACCACCCAATATACAGGCAAGCCTATCTGGCGCATAGACCTCGGTCCTAACATTCGTGCAGGTGCGCATTACACGCAATTCCTGTTCTATGACTTTGATGGCGACGGTAAGGCAGAACTAATCTGTAAGACTGCCCCAGGTTCAAAGGACGGCAAGGGCAAGTATGTCAGTAAGGCAGCAACCAACAAGGAAATACGTTCGGTCAACGATAAGATTTCATACGCTATGGCAAATGGACGTATTCTGCATGGACCAGAGTTCCTTACCGTATTCTCCGGTCTTGACGGACATGCCATCCACACCGTTTACTACAACCCTAACCGCGCATTCGGACTCGGCGGAGAGCCAGAATATGACGGTAGAGGCTGGGGCGACCGTTCACCGCTTCAGGGTAACCGCGGTGACCGTTTCCTTGCCTGTGTGGCATATCTTGACGGCATAGACAAAAATCCAAGTGCCGTATTCACACGCGGCTACTATACCAAGGTTTACGCATGGGCAATACAGTTCGACGGCAAGCATATAGTGGATAAATGGTTCCATAAGAGTGAGACACCAGGCGAGGGCCTCTATGGACAGGGAGCCCACGGCATTGCCGTAGGTGATGTGGATAATGACGGATATGACGAGATCATGTTCGGTTCGGCAGCCCTTGACCATGATGGAAAGACACTATATACCACAAAGTTAGGACACGGTGATGCCGTTCACCTTACTGATATAGACCCTGACCGTCCAGGACTTGAATACTACATGCCTCACGAGGTGAAGCCTTTCGGAATATCATTGCGCGATGCCGCAACAGGAGAAATGCTTTTCCGCGAGCATGGCGAACGAGACACAGGACGTGGCTTGGCAGCCGATATCGACTCCCTGCATCGCGGATGCGAGTTCTGGAGTTCCGCTAACAAAATAATACATGACTGCAAAGGAAATGAGATAACAACCCCTAAGAACTCTATTCCTATCAACTTCCGTATCTATTGGGACGGAGACCTGTATGATGAGCTGCTCGGTAATTCAGTAAACAAAGGCAGACCAGGGGAGACTCCTATACCTTACTATCAGTATTACGTTGCCAAATGGACCGGACATAACGTAGAGCGTATCAAGATCAACGGCAAGGACTTCAGCGAATGGGGGTACTCATCTTCCTGCAACGGAACAAAGGCAACACCATGTCTGCAAGCCGATCTGTTCGGAGACTGGCGAGAAGAGCTCATTCTCTATGATGCTTCAGACAATGCACACCTGAATGTGTTCAGCACAAACCTCCCTACCCAGTATCGCGTTGTCACACCTATGCACGACCATATCTACCGTATGAGCGTTGCATGGCAGAACGTGGGCTACAACCAGCCACCACATCTGGGTTATTACTTGCCGGATAAGTTCAAGAAGAAGGAGCCCCTCACCCGTCCTACGGACACCCTCTCCCCTAAGGGCGAGGGGAAAGATAGTAATGGCGGTAACAAGGGGAATGATACAGAAATCTCCAAGTGATAAGAAGTAACTTCCCCCTCGCCCTTAGGGGAGAGGGTGTCCGTAGGACAGGTGAGGGGCTGTTAGTGAGTTTTTTATTCTTTTTCTTGGCTATCTCATAAATTATTAGTACTTTTGTCCACAAATTAATCACGTTTAAAAATACATAAACTTAAAGGACATAAATCTAATTTATGAAACTTACAGAAATTCTATCAGGCAACGCAAATGTTGCTGAATGGGAAAGCAAGGGTTACGAGCTTCCTAAGTATGATATCGCAGCAGTTGCCAAGAAGACTCATGACGAGCCAACTTGGGTTCACTTCGGTGCCGGAAACATCTTCCGTGCCTTCCCAGCTGCTATTCTCAACGATGCTCTTAACACTGGCAAGTACGACCGTGGTGTAATCGTAGCAGAGAGCTTCGACTACGAGATTATCGACAAGGCTTACCGTCCTTACGGCAACCTCTCACTCTTGGTTAGCCTCCAGTCAAGCGGCACTATCGAGAAGAAGGTCATCGCATCTGTTACAGAGTCACTCAAGGCAGATTTCCAGTTTGCAGAAGACTGGGCTCGTCTCGTTGAGATTTTCAAGGCTCCATCACTCCAGATGGTTACATTCACCATCACAGAGAAGGGTTACAGCGTAGCT
>CACYXI010000298.1 GCA_902778265.1 uncultured Bacteroidales bacterium
GAGAATGTAAAGTAAACTGTGTCAGGCTACAATAGAAAAGTAGTATAACACGTTTATTTTATGATGGCAAACGAAGAGATCGATTACAAGTTGGCGGCCGAGCAGTTGCGTACCGGCAAGCCATTGTTTGGTAAGGATGGTGCCTTGGCACCGATGTTAGAGCGCATATTGAATGCTGCTCTTGAGGGTGAGATGGATGCTCACCTGAGTGAAGAATCCCGTGAGAGCGGCAATCGCCGTAACGGCAAGATGTCAAAGACAGTTCAGACGCAGTATGGCGAGGTTAATGTTGAAACCCCTCGTGACCGTGATGGCAGCTTTGATCCTCAGACCGTCCGCAAGCGAGAGACAATCCTTGCAGAGGGTATGGCTGATCAGATTATAGGTATGTATGCCTTTGGTACGAGCACCAGGGAAATCAGTCGTTACTTCGAGCGTGAGTTTAATACCAGGCTGTCTGCCGAGACAATCAGCGCAATAACCGACCGTGTGCTGCCGGAGATTAAGGAATGGAAATCACGCACGCTGGATTCTGTCTATGCCATTTGCTGGCTCGATGCTATCCATTACAAGGTAAAGGACGATACAGGCCGTGCCGTCACCCGTGCCATTTATAATGTACTGGGAATCAATAAGGAGGGCCACAAAGAACTGCTTGGCATGTATGTTGCCAAGAGCGAAGGAGCGAACTTTTGGCTGGAGGTACTTACAGACCTTCAGAACCGCGGTGTGGAGGATATCATGATATGCTGTGTGGACGGTCTTAAGGGGTTTCCTGATGCCATTCAGAGCGTGTTCCCCAATACGGCCGTACAGCTCTGCATCGTGCATCAGATACGCAATTCCATCAAGTATGTAGGCAGCAAGCATCAGAAGGAGTTCCTAAAGGATCTAAAGCGTGTCTATGGCGCTGTCAGCAAGGATGCTGCAGAGGCTGAGCTTGACAATCTTGAAGCCAAATGGGGCGAACAGTATCCCATCGTCATCAAGTCGTGGCGTGACAACTGGCAGCGATTAACTGAGTTCTTCCAGTACACAAAGGAAATCCGCCGTCTCATCTACACAACGAACACTGTTGAGGGCTACCATAGGCAGATACGCAAGGTGACGAAAAACAAGGGCGTGTTCCCTTCTGATACGGCATTGGAGAAACTGGTCTATCTGGCTTACCGTAATATCAGCGAGAAGTGGACCATGCCCCTTGCGAACTGGGCACTCATCTCACAACAATTAGCAATAAAATTTGGTGATAGGTATGAAATTATGTAACTTTGCAGCCAGAAAGGCTCCTCACCTGGAAAACACGATTACAAATCGTGTCTCCCATCTGAGGTTAATATAATAAAGAAAATGGCCTTGACACAGTTCAACTTACACTACCAATAAGTGTGTCATGAAGTTGATAGTTCTTGATATCAATCTGTATTGGGTCTGATATAATAATGGCAAGCCAATATTCGCTAATGCTTTTGTTGTCTTCGATGTTCTTGTATTCTCTTAATTTCTCTTCTTTGCCTCTAATGCAGTTTAGTAGCATAGTTTCGTCAATCTGGCTGTATGCTTCAACATAAGGAATACGAACAATAGATTCCGTGATTTCTGAATTTGTGATTTCTTCTAATTCCAAAGAAGCTATGTAGTCATTGACAAAACTTTCGCAACATGGGAAAGCGAATCTATCTAGCTCTTCAAATATTTGTTTCTTATGCCGATTGATTTTGTTTATTCTTGGAAAAGAGCCACCATGAAACCAAACGGTCAGACAATAATGTTTATCTTTGGAATACTTTTGCAAAACATTATTCAGTTTCCTTTCTGATATACCTGATATGTAATCTTGTAACATGCGGTGAACAACAGATATACTCTCTTCATCCTTTGGATATGTGTATTCGGTTACTTCAATTCCAATCTGTCTGTTGGTTTTGGATGGAAGGCAAATGTCGGGTTTATCAGAACACATGTCAGCACTTTCAATATATCCACACTGGCATAGCAGAGGACTAATGCTGACTAGTTCCTTGTGTTGTCTCGGAGAAAGGTCTTTTATTTCCATCTTAAAAGTTTCTATACAGCAATATAGTAGATTTCCAACGCATTCTTTTCTCTGAATTTTGTGAGGTAAGTTTTGACTTCTTTTGTCTCTGGCGTTGCGCCAACAATAACCATCTTATGGATGATATCTTCACATTCGAAAAAGGCATAGTCCAAAATTTGTCCCATTGCTTCTCTTATGCAACCTCGCGGTTCTATATCTGTTTTTATTTCATAAATGTTATATCCGCCTCCTGTTCTTGCAACTACATCAATTTTCTTTGTTCCAATATGGTTCTCTGTGCCAACGTTTTCTTCACCGAACTGCTGACAGAGTTGACAATAAAGCCTCCGCATCAGTTCGTTATGAAGATGTTGGACTTTTATTATTTCCGGACTGCCTATACGAGAGTCTGCTTCCTTGGCAATATGAAGACCTTGGTTAAACTGAATTCTGTTCAATGGAATCTCTCTATCCAAAATGTCATTCAGTCTCTTTATCCAGCCTCTTGGTTCGTCGTGCATGATTTTATAGTAGTCTTCTGCCTTGAACTTTTGTGGTGGGTTTAAGGATTTTATAAGCGACTGACGTTTGTTGTGCAGTTCATAATTCGTAAAGTAATCAAAAATTCTGTTTATACATTCCTCATAGTTTTCTTCTCTTACGATAAACACCCATGTCGCCGTAGAAGTAAACGATACATTTTCAAAGATTACGGCATAGCTACCGATACCAATGATTACAGTAAAGATAAACACATCTTCCTGCTGGTTCTGCCTTACTTCATAAACTTTTAATGCAGTTTTCTGATTTGGCATTCCTGCAAGATAGTCAAGATAGCAGTTCCTTAAAGACATCTCTTTGCGAACCAACGTCGAAGATGTCTTTCTGCACGCTGCTAATGTTGGTCTTCGGTCATTCTGTACCTCCTCCCACCATTCACCATGTTCGTCTATATTATTATTGAGTACTTTTATATAACTTCCCAAGGTATAGGCTTGGGACAGACCGACAATATGTTGGCTATCATATATGACATCTATACCCTTGGGGAACCTTTCAGCAAAGTATTTTTGGATGAGTCGTAGACATGGCAATGAATTTGTATCAGTTATTCTTAAAGGAGCGATTGACATATCTTTCTTTCCCTGGCGAATTATCCATATAAGGTAATAGCCTTCGTGAAACTCTACATTCTCTATCCCTAATCTTACCTTTTGCTGTGGGAAAGGTTTGAGGGGCACAGGCTGTTTTTGCAAATCTTTCTTCTCAACTAATTCACTAATGCCAATACCGAATCTAAAAGTTCCCCCGGCAGTGTTTATAATTATCGGAATGCTTAGAGTTCTGTTCAATGATAATAATAGCCTCTTCTCATTTTTGGTAACATAAGAACGATGTGTTTTCCCATTAAATGTAATGGTTGCCAAACTACCAGTAAATCGAATACTTGAAAGAGAGATAGAATCTTTTATTTCAACAGCTTCCCTTTCTGGCTT
>CACYXI010000299.1 GCA_902778265.1 uncultured Bacteroidales bacterium
TGGAAAATAAAATGTATTTATTACCTTTGCAACCGTGACCTAAAAGGGGGTCACTTTTATATTAGCAAAGGGGTCACTTCTCAATTAGCGCATGCAGCTACACAAGTAGCAACTATCACGATGACGGCTATCTTTTTCTGTTATGGGATTTCACCAATGAAGACCGTCCGATGGTGCACGTACGCACTTGGCAGCCTGACAAGATCGGTGGAAAGAAACTTCCCAAAGATGAAATCTTCAATCTGTCTGATTTCGATATTTAACCTTTAAATTGATTATGATATGAAACGATTCGTTGCCCTTTTCGTGCTAATGCTGAGTATTTGTCAAGCATGGGCACTACAGGTTACTGTCAAAAGTTTCCAATTACGACCCAGTGACTTGGCAGCAAGAGAGAATGTACGCACAGATGCAAAAGGCACTGACTGCGCTATGATCCGCGTACAAGTAGTTGGAATTAACGACCTTCAATTTGAGGAAGCTGTCGGTAAGACTAATTATGGACATGGAGAATATATGGTATATGTTCCCCAAGGGCTGAAGACTCTGACCTTTAGTTCGAAAGAAAAAGATATAAGGCAGACTGTCGATATTGACAAATTTGGTATTGACGTGGAGAGCAGAAAAGCCTACCTCCTTCAGTTGGAAACAGACTCTCGCCTTCGTTCTGCTGTTTTCGTGGTATCGCCAACTACGGCAGTGCTAAAAATAGACAATGATGTGCTTGCTCTTGACAGTACCGGCGAAGGAGATGTCACGCTGCATATCGGAACCTATAAATATTCTGTCGAGGCAAAAGGATACAAACCGCAAAATGGCACCATCGAACTCACAGACGACAAGATCTCAACAATGACTTATGTCAACCTTGACCCGATCACATTTCCCGTAAAGATCAACTGCGGTACGGATTCTGCATCTGTTTTCGTAGACAACGTTGCCTATGGCATCACCACTCCCGAGAATATGACCATGACTTTGCAGTTGCCTAACGGTAAACACAACCTGAGAATCATCAAGCCTCGATACAAAGAGATAGAAGACAACTTCAAGGTTGATAATTCTGAATTAACCCTTGACAAACTGCTGAAGCAAAGACATCTGAAAACCGTCAGGCACACGGAAGAGCGTTCTCACACAAGCGTCAACTTACGTAACTGCTGGTATTTTATGATAGGAGGTGATAAGTTTGATAAGGACAAGAACGATGGCTATTCCTATGGAGGACATTTGTCGTTTTTGTTCTTGAACCATTTCTGGGGCATTGCTGCTCTTAACTGGGGCTTAAATTTCGGTCTCGATGGCATGAGCAAGAAATCAAGACAAGCATACAATGCTACCGTCGACGATGACGAGCACATAGGCGACGTTGGAATGTTCTTCGATGTACCTTTACAGCTCGGCCTTAGCTTTCCATTCGGAAAATACAACAGGCACTTGGTTTCTTTCCTTGGTGGCGGCTACGGCAAATATTCCTTCAACCTGGGCAAAGGAGATGACAACTCTTCCGATGAAGAAGGCATGCCAGACTATTGGGATTATGGATTGCGTGGAACATTCCGAATTGATTTCAGCGAGTTTAGTTTTGACAGCAACATCAGCCAAAGTCTCAACAAGAAAGGTCTGTTCTTCAGTATAAACATTGGTTACAAGATATACAAATAAATTTTAAAAGCATAGTGATATGAAAAACCTAATATTGTTTTTGTTATTACTTGTGCCAGGCTGTATCTACAGCCAGGAGATGAAAGTCAAGGAAGCGCGCTTGCTGCAAGACGACCTAGCGGCATTGGACAATCCTGTTGTCGATATCAATGGCAATCAATGCGCTTTATTGAAAATTGACGCCGGAACGCTCGAGGGCCTCACCTTCCCTGACAGCAACCAGTATGTCAAGGCTGAGAAAGTCGGCAACGAATACTACGTCTATGTACCTGGAAGCTTCTACAAACTGAAGATGCAGCAGGATAAATACCTGCCTTTGGAAGTCAACTTCAAAGAGCAATTCGGTATCCGGTTCCGCTCGGGTTCCACATACTATGTCAAACTGGATGTTCCGACGGCCAACAAAGAACTTCTTTCGGATGTCTACATCAACGTTCGACCAAAGCAAGCCGACTTGTACCTCAACAACGAGTTGCAATCCAAGAGTAGCGATGGAAACTATAAGTTTCAAGTAGAGGCAGGAAACTACAATTACTTGGTAAAAGGGGGCACAGGATTTTTCTGTGGACGAGCCCTGACAATCACTAACCCAAAACTTGCGTGAGACGGTACATGAAGAAGGATATCTCATTGACCCCTTTA
>CACYXI010000300.1 GCA_902778265.1 uncultured Bacteroidales bacterium
TATCTACCGCATTGACGAGGGCTTGCAGTTTTGCATCAAAGCCATTCAGGACTTTGCCTATTCAGGCTTCGGCGGTCGAGGCGGCAAGCATGGTGACATCTTCTGGGACAACGAATCATACGCCATCAAGCAATACCTAAAGATGTTTGCCGAACTTGCCAGTGTTACTTTGAAGCAAGTGGCAGACTGGTTCATCTGGCTGGCAAGCACCTTGGGCAGATTCAATGCTAACGAGCTCAGACGTGCAGACCATGAAGTTCACGAAATTGCTGATGGCAGATATGATGGACGCATACAGAAGTTCCAACAAGGGATATCGAGATAGGCCGCTGCTATATGATAGCAGTCCGATAAATTGGAATTTATAGTTTAATCTCTTTTCTTTTTCATGTCCTTTGACACCCACAATACCCAGGAATCAGTATTGTCAGTAAGTTGATTGGGATAGGGCAATTCTATTCTTACGTTAGGTTCAATTCCTGAGGCTGATTGTATACCGTCAAGATGAAGAAATGCCGATGAAACAGTTGTAGGATAGAACACCTGAATCCTGCTATGAGGTAAACGAAAAGGAAGAAGGTTACCTGTCGCTGCACATCCTGCTGAGTTTTCTTTTCCATATAATGTCACTCTTTTGTTGTCGGAATAGTTTCTGGCAACTCTGAGTATAGTTTCCGCTGCACTGGCTGTTTTCCTATCAATGATTATTGCAATGTGGATGCCTGCATCATGCGACGGAATATCTTCATCTCCTTCTTCATCATCTCCCCATAACTCAAATGGCTTTCCATCTTTCACTTTTTCCAGTTGTTCTTTCATCCAATCTGGCATTTCTGGATGAAACCTGTTATCATAGGTGTTCCTAAAGAAATATTGTTCTGGAAATCTTGCTTGATGATCTACCATTAAAGGTAACAAAGGCTCCCATATCGCATCATTTCCACCACTATTTCCTCTGATGTCTAAAATTAGATTTTTACATTTACTGGAAAAGAACATGTTGACAGATTCTGCAAACCAAGCGTTCGTAGGAAACTCGCCTGCACATGACGGGACACGAATTAACCATGTAGTCTTATCTATTTTCTTGGAGACAGGTTGGGGATGATAATCTATGAAGTGAGAATAATCAGGAATGTCTCTTTTTTTGCAGACATGCCAGAAATAAGGAAGATCTGCATAGTAATGTGCATCAAAATAATGACTAAACCAATATGCATATTCGCTAACAGCCTGCTCTATACCCCATGCACGGCACATGAGAGAGTCTTTTACATTCTCTTTTAGTTTTTGGTAATCGGCCGTATGTCCATGTTCGATGATAGATGGATAAGCGGCATAATTAGCCTCGGTATATGCCGTAAGATAATTAAAGTCTTGAAGATTATAAAACACACTGTCGATTTGGGCATAGCATTTTTGCCAATTCGAAACAAAAAGGACTACAAATATCATAGATACGAGTGACGCATCTACATGGCGGTTATCTTTTCTCATATTGCAAATTTGTATTTTTATATTATTCTGTCTTAAAGATAATATGCATATAGTTCCCTTTCTCATAGCCGAAACGCTGTATGAGAGTGGAGCCGTCGTAGATTGCTTCCAATTGCAGGTAGATGCCGTTTTCGGCAAGTGAACGGAACGCTTTTGGTTGTTGCAGTTCGTCCTTCGTAAACGTGTAATACTGGCTGTTGTTATTAAACTCCAAGCGGATGTGGTGGTCGGCACCGCCGTAGTTCAAGTTCAGCAGCATGACATTGGGAATGAAAGCCCATTTGATGTGCGAATAGTCCGAATCGTAGTCAAAGCCGTAGCGGGCTGTGATGGCCTGTGGGGAGGCTCCGGCGAGTGCATGGCTCAGCCCTTCGTCCGCATCCACGACCTTTGAGATCAGCGAAACGGGGAAGTTTTGAAAGAATATATGCTGCATCTTATTGTCGGACACTTCAAGCTGCACTTCACCGAATGTTGCTTCATGGGCTTTTGTTATTATGTGTCGCCCCTTCTCGTCCGTCATATCCGTACAATCCTTGTCCTTATAGATAATGATATACTCACCAGAATATTCGCCCGAAATGTTCTGTGCATACCTCTCCTTTTGATTGGTCGTCAGCCTCCTCTCCACATTGTCATCGCTGTTGCAAGAAGCAAGGGAGAGCATGGCAGCGCACATCACGAAGATGTTTACATAAATCGCTCTCACTCGGCCATTCGCAAACAAATTTGCATGGCACTCGCTTAATCGC
>CACYXI010000301.1 GCA_902778265.1 uncultured Bacteroidales bacterium
CCTCCGATGTGTAAACGTACGCAGTCCTTCCACGTAATACCGTAATTCTTAAGATCCTGCTTGTTAACAATTCTAATAGGAGCGTCATATAATTTTTTTTCCTTAGGTTGACTCTGGGTACAATTCCCCTTTACTTTTTTTGCCATTCAATTTCACCTGTTCGGTTATTCCGAAGCGGTGAAACCATTCATGGCAGTACTGTCTTGTGTTCATTTCCGGCTACCCCACATTCGGAAGGTAACCAGCGGTGCATGACACTGGAGGTAAAAAATTGCTTGCCTGCTTTGACTATGCACCCATCAGGAATTTGCGCGCAGTCTGATGTGTCTCCACAGGTTCGCGGTAAAATTAGTCGTTCTGTAGAGCCTCGAGCTCACTGAATACGGATGAGTAGTCAGCAGGATCCAAGTCCTCTATGCTGGTGGCGTTGTATTTGCTGAATACGAACTCGACTTCTTCGGAACCGAGCTGCTGAGATACTTCTGCGACAGCGTTCTCTAAGCTGATGTATAAGTCTTCTGTTGATTGCATAGCTTCATTCCATATTGTTGTTAGAAATCTGATTGAAACATTTGCAGTGTAGTTAATATTCAGAAAGCTCGACCAACTTTGAAAGTTGGTGTAAACGGCTTGTTGAATAAGTCTTTATTAAATCCGAATGCAATAAATCAGCTTCGAATGAAGCCATACACCAACTTTCAAAGTTGAAGATTTTTTTCGGAAAACAAATTTTTACCAATGAGTGGAAATTTGATTACTGGTACTTGAAAAAGTAATTACTTTTTGATAGTTTTTTAGTAGGTGTTTTGCTTTGACATTGAGGATTCTAGATGACAGATAATACCAATAGGGAAAGAAAAAGCATAAAGCCGCTGGAACATTACAACATGTCTGATTTTCTGAAAGGTCAGGCTTCCAAAATCTTCACCAAAGTATCCGATGATGATTCAGTGGGGTATGTTCTCAAACATGGAAAACCGATGGTGATCATGATGTCAAATGAACGATATGAACGACTGCTCAAGGCTGGAATAGACGTTAATGAGTATTGAACAATAAATGGAGATTAAGAGGCTATGGCTGTGAAAAAGTCAGAATTATATTCTATGCTTTGGGAAGCTTGTAACAAGCTGAGAGGAGGTGTGGAACCTGCTCGGTACAAAGATTATGTTTTGGTATTGTTGTTCCATAAGTACGTATCCGATAGGTACAAGGGAGAGACTTATGCTATGTACAATATTACAGACGAAACATCGTTCGATGCACTTGTCAAAGTAAAGGGTAAACCTGATATTGGTGAAAGGGTAGATAAGATAATACAGAAATTCATGGAAGATAATCACCTGCAGGGATCACTTCCTGAAGTAAGCTTCAACAATACCGATGAACTCGGTTCCGGCAAGGAATTAGTGGACAAGGTTTCCGGTCTTATAAGTGTGTTTCAAAATCCAGCTATTGATTTCAGAACCAATCGCGCTAGTGGTGATGATATTATTGGTGATGCGTACGAATATTTCATGATGAAGTTTGCTCAAGCATCTGGCAAGAGTAAAGGTCAATTCTACACACCTAGTGAGGTTTCACGAATTATTGCTAGACTCATTGGTATAGGCAAAATCAAGCCAGTTCCTGATAAGTCTTGGACATTGTACGATCCTGCTGCAGGTAGCGGGAGTCTTCTTATTCGTGCAGCAGATGAAGCTCCCCTTGATGCATATAACGACCCGCTTGTAACAATTTTTGGTCAAGAGAAGGATCTTTCTACAGCAGGTCTTGCCAACATGAATCTTGTCCTTCATCATAAAGGTACAGGAAAGGTCGAACGTGGAAATACATTGGCTGATCCTTTCTTCAAGGATTCTTTTGGACAGCTGCGGACCTTCGACTTCATCGTTATGAATCCTCCGTTTTCCGATAAGTTCTGGAGCGATGGTCTGAAAGCCAGCGACGATCCCTATCACCGTTTCGAGGGGTTTGGCGTTCCGCCGGAGAAGAACGGTGACTTCGCCTGGTTCCTCCATGTCATCAAGTCCCTGGACAGCAAGGGAAAGGCGGGCATCGTTATGCCCCACGGTGTCTTGTTCCGCGGCAATGCGGAGGAGACTATTCGCAAGGAGATTCTGAAGAGGAGATACATTAAGGGCATTATCAGCCTCCCAGCAAACCTGTTTTATGGGACGGGCATCCCCGCTTGCCTCGTGTTTATTGATAAAGAGAATGCTGAGACCCGCGAGGG
>CACYXI010000302.1 GCA_902778265.1 uncultured Bacteroidales bacterium
AAAACTACAACAAACAACAATTGAACAGGCTTACTGTAAAGATTCTTTTTTTGTATTGATAATCCATGATACAAGAAAAAGGCGCAAAGACAATAGAGAAAAAACTCCGTGTCTTTGCGCCTTCGCGTTTAATTTTCAATTATCAATTATCAATTTTCAATTAGCCGAGCAGGCTTACTGTGCGCTTGAGGAACTTGTCAAGGGCTGCACCCTTCAACATACCATTCTGAAGAAGGGCGATGTCGATAAGTTGATGAACCTTGTCGTTCTTTGAAGCATAGCCAGCGAGCACGTCAGACTTCTTCTTCTGCTCAGCAGAGATGTTGTTGCGTGTGTCCTCGAGATCCTTCTTCTGAGCCTCAGAAATCTCGTCAGCCTTCTTGTCCTTCTGCTCTGCTTCAAGAACCATCTTACGAGCCTCAAGACCCTTGATCTCAGAGAGGATTGGCTTGAGAGCCTCGGCTGTGTTAGCGTTGGTATCTGCAAGGATAGCCTTAACGACAGCGTGATCAGAGTTGAGGACGAGAGTGTATGAGTCTGGCATCTGACCATAGAAGCCCATACCGCTCTGGAAACGGCTTGCATCCTTCATACGGCGCATATACTCGTTCTGGGTGAACATTACAGGGGCAGCCTCAGCTCCGAGTGCCTGAACCTGCACCATGAAGTCGGTCTTGTCGATTGCTGGCATCTGAGACTTGAACACCTCAGAGATGTTTGCAACCTCCTCCTCAGAGAACTCAACCTTCTTAACCTCGTCCTTAACGATGAGGCGGTCGATGATGTCACCATCCACACGAGTGAAGCGTGACTTCTCGAACTTCTGCTCGAACATATTGATTGTAGGAGTATCAAGCTCGCCGTCGAGCAAGAGAACAGAATATCCCTTTGCCTTTGCAGCCTCGATGTATGAATACTGTTCCTCCTTGTTGTTAGCGTAGAGGTAGATGAGGTTGCCGTCCTTGTCGGTCTGGTTGTCCTTGATGAGAGTCTTGTACTCCTCAAATGTGAAGTACTTGCCTTCTGTGTCTTTGAAGAGAGAGAAATCTTTTGCGCGGTCATAGAAAGACTCGTCGGTCAGCATTCCGTAGTTGATGAAGATCTTGAGCTTGTCCCACTTCTCCTCGTAGTCCTTGCGGTCGTTCTTGAAGATACCGTTGAGGCGGTCAGCCACCTTCTTTGTGATGTATGTTGAGATCTTCTTCACGTTAGCGTCGCTCTGGAGATAAGAACGGCTTACGTTCAATGGGATGTCTGGAGAATCGATAACACCATGAAGGAGAGTGAGGAAGTCAGGCACGATACCCTCAACCTGATCAGTTACGAACACCTGATTGCAATAGAGCTGGATCTTGTTGCGCTGAAGGTCGATATTGCTCTGTATGCGTGGGAAGTAGAGGATACCTGTGAGGTGGAATGGGAAATCTACATTGAGGTGAATCCAGAACAGAGGCTCATCCTGCATTGGATAGAGAGTGCGATAGAATGACTTGTAGTCCTCGTCCTTGAGTGAAGATGGAGCTTTTGTCCAAAGTGGCTCTACATCATTGATGATGTTGTCCTTGTCGGTATCAACCATTTCCTTCTTCTCTGAACTCCACTCCTGCTTCTTGCCAAAGGCTACTGGAACTGCCATGAACTTACAGTACTTGTTCAGGAGAGACTCGATCTTTGACTTCTCAAGGAACTCCTTGCAATCATCAGAGATATGGAGAACGATGTCTGAACCACGGCTGTCGCGCTCTGCATCTGAAATCTCGAACTCAGGACTACCGTCACAAGTCCACTTCAGAGCCTTTGCACCATCCTTATATGAACGTGTGATGATATCCACACGGTCAGAAACCATAAATGAAGAGTAGAAACCAAGACCGAAGTGACCGATAATGGCATTAGCGTTATCCTTATATTTGTCGAGGAAGTCAGTTACACCAGAGAAAGCAATCTGATTGATGTAGCGGTCAATCTCCTCCTCAGTCATACCAATACCATGATCGGAGATAGTGAGAGTGCCAGCCTCCTTGTCGAGAGATACGCGAACGGTAAGGTCGCCCAGTTCGCCCTTGAACTCGCCACGCTCAGCCAGAGTCTTGAGTTTCTGGGTAGCGTCAACGGCATTAGAAATCATCTCACGAAGGAAAATCTCATGATCACTGTACAAGAACTTTTTGATGACGGGGAATATGTTCTCGGTTGTAACCCCGATGTTACCTTTTTGCCTCTCCCCCCGCCCTCTCCCGTAGAGAGGGAGCCGGAAGGCATCGGCATATCATTAATTTTAAATTTTATCTAATTGCTAGGCAAAAAGCAAAAGGTGTGCCAAAAAATAAATGAAAAGTGAAAAATCACAGCCAATCCCTCATTAGCACTCCGGCTCCCTCCCTACGGAGGGAAGTCCGATGTTGATAACATCGGAGTATGTGTAAAGCGGGGGGAGAGGCCGCACCGTAGCCTTTATAACTCCTTCAATCTTATCTTACTTGCTTTCTCAATACAATCATTGTATAGCAAAATGGCAGACTTCCATTCTTCGGATGCTGACAAGATGTCGGAGTCTATATCTGAACCAAGCTGTGCGAGGCGTGAGTGTAGCTCTCCTATGGTTAGGATGTCAAGAGCCTCGGCTGGTTGATAGAGCACTTCCTCACCCTTGTCGTCGTGCATTATCTCTGTGATGAAATGTATCTGCTGAAGGTCGTAGAGAAGTCTTGACAACACACGCATGGATATTCCGAGCTGTAACTTCAACTGCATGGAATTATAGGCCTGTCCGCCTTCGGCAAAGCGTTTGCATATTATGGACATTATCTTGGCAGAGAGCACGAACCTTGTCTTATAAGAAAGCTCTGATTGCGAATTGCTTGACAGAAACTCATCGTGGTTCTGAATCGTATATGATAGTTCGGCACCCACGAGGACTATTGTCCATGAAATCTGCATCCATAGCATGAAAAGAGGGATTACGGCAAATGATCCGTAGATTGCGTTGTAGTTGCTGACCCAAATCTGCGAGTTGACGTATATGAGCTGGAATAACTGCATAGAGACACCTGCTGCAATGCCTGGCAATAGGGCAGAGCGTACTCTCACCTTTGTATTTGGCATAAAGACATAAAGCCCCACGAACACGGCCGACAGCACGACGTATGGTATAAGCTCTATGGCGAACTTCATCAAAGGCCCTATGATCGTTATATCTATAAGGTGTCGGTTGAATGCCTGCATCCAGATGCTAAGACCTGATATTGCCACTATGCCGATAGGTAGGGCGAAGAGCAGGGCCATATAGTCGGTAAAGGTGCGGAACATGGATCGGGGCTTTCGCACAAGCCAGATGTCGTTGAATGTCTCTTCTATCGTGCTGATAAGCATCAATACAGTTCCGAGCATGAAGAGCAGACCAATGCCGAGGAAAACGCCTTTCTTGGTATTGATAAGGTAGGAATTTACAAAGCCTATGATTATTTCCGTAGCGTCAGGCTGAGCCTTGAACAGGTCACGAAACCACTCCTCTATGTATATGCTGTAGCCAAAGCCTCGTGCAATGGCGAACACCACGGCAAGGATAGGCACAAGTGCGAGTAGAGTAGAGTAGGTCAGCCGACTTGCAGAAGCCAGTACTCGCTTTGCCATGAAGTCCTCGTAGAGTGAGATTAGTATGTCCTTTATGGCCTTGATGCTTAAAGACTTTGTTGTGAAAGGATTTTTCATTGTTCCATAATGACTTTTTACATGAATTCGTTGAATTCAGAAATTAATTGTGCCTCCATTTTTTTTTAAAGTAAATTGGGAGTAAATTGAGTCAGTAAATTTTCAAGTAGCAAAATTAATTTACTGAATTTAATTTACTGCTAATTTAACGTGAGTTCGACGAAATTCAAGACTGCGAGGGCTGAAAGCCCGACACCTAATAGGGCAGTCCGCAAGGGCTGTTATTCGGTAGAAACGTGATT
>CACYXI010000303.1 GCA_902778265.1 uncultured Bacteroidales bacterium
CCCTTCAATTCCGTCATGCGCCTTTCCCTCTGTCTTTTATTGTGACTCTTATGTGAGTCCTATGTAACTCCTATGTGACTCCCATGTAAGTCCCATTTTCCTTCGCTATAGAATAGGCGGAATAGCGAAGGCAGAGCGAACCCATAGCGAAGGCAGAACGAAGGCAAAACGGACTTACAACTTACAACTTTACAACGGAGGAAGAACTAAGCAACATCGAAGGAACAATCGGTAACAAGTAACAGGTAACAATAAGGAAAATAGTGTGCAAGTAATTCATCTCTCACAAGGATGGAAAATGGGAAATAGTTAATGGTGATGTGCAGAAGGCATCATAGGGCAAAAAAATCGAGAAAAAAAGTTCTATACACCAGACAACTATTGCAGGATTCAAAGAAAATTCGTAACTTTGTACACAGTTTGATCTTTGGCGGTTGGTTCACGCTGTTCACGGCAAAAAGATTATTCCGACAGTAAAAACGTTTAAGGTGGATGCCCACCTATTTAACCTAAAACTAAAACAATAATGAGAAAACTGACATTGTGTTTAAGTGTATTGCTCATGCTTCTTATACCTATGGGCATGATAGCAAAGAAGAAAGTAACAAAACCTGAAATTCCCCAATTACAAAACTTTCCAAGCTCTACGTTAAGTGAATATCGTCTTCATGCAGGTGAGGCGGTGTTTAGAGGTAAGCTGATTAATTTCCCTAAAGAAGTGATGGATGCTTCTGAAGAGGGAAAGAAAGAGGCTTTTAAGATGCTTGCCGACATATTAAATAGTAAGGGGATTACTATGTATATTCGTGATGCAGTTCTCAACACGGAAAAAGTGCGTGCTATTACCTTTAATGACGACTGCACTTTCGACATGAAAATACAACTACCTCATCCTATGTTCGTTAATTTAGCACCCATACGCAATATTTTTATGTGCCCAGGTGACACCATCGATTTTGTTATAAATCTAACTGCAAAGAATAAGGAAGAAACTCGTATTATACAGGCCACAGGACTCTCTGGAGAAGTAAACAGAATCGTGGAAGAGGTAGATAAAAAATATACTAAATTTGACCAGAGTTCGACATTTCGATTGGAGAATGTAAATCAGATGGATTCGTTAATGGAGTGGCGTAATCAGCAATTAGCTCGTTTAGATAGCATGGTCATAAAGATGAATGCAGGATTACCTGAATTGCAGGGATGTTCTCCACTTGCATCAGATATCGTACGCTCTTATATTCTGTTTCAATATGGAGAGCGAATAATTCGTTCTGGTGATACAGACTTTGTACAAAATGATTTAGATTCAGAAAAAACAGAGGCTTTCATGCGTCGATATTTTGATTTTATAGCCCCTCGAGAGAAATACCTGTTCAACAATCCAATGATGATGATTGCAGCAGAAGATGGTTATGTCAATAACACACATTTCCGTATGTTCTTTCAACCAATCTTTGCGGGAGCAACAACATACTACCCATATATGTATTGGCCAGAGATGGCAAGCGAGGAAGAAAATTCAACTACTAACCGTACAAAGATTGCTAATGGAATAAAAAAGGTTTCAGAAATGTACAACATCAGTACAAATAGCCTGATGCTACAGACTTGTTTGATGCGCCATGTATTCTATGAACAGAAAGGCTATAAATACGATTATGACATATTTGCGGAAGAGGTTGCTGCTATCATACCATACATAACAGATCCAGATCTTGCACGCTTTACCACTATTGCCTATCGTGAACGAGTAAAGAAGGGTGAAGCAAGTGTTGCAGAAGACAAACTGCTTACTAAAGGCGATTCTATATTCCATCGTATCATTTCTCCTTACAAAGGAAATGTCCTCTCTATTGACTTTTGGGAAATGAGTTGCGGTCCATGCCGTGCAGGAATGCTTCAAGACCGTGAAATGGTCGAGCGGCTAAAAGATCAGCCTATAAAGTTTATCTATCTCACAGATGATGATCCAGAGAAATGTAATAAGTGGATGGAGGAAAACAATATCAAGGGTGAGCATGTGTTTATTAGCCGAAAAGAGTGGAGCCATTTGCAGGAAAAATTCAGCTTTAACGGAATTCCATTCCATGTGTATGTTGACAAGCAAGGCAAAATACGTGACATCGAACATAGCGTAGAGGAATTGCTCAACGAGTAGTCATACAA
>CACYXI010000304.1 GCA_902778265.1 uncultured Bacteroidales bacterium
TCCCGACCGTTTCCACAACTATTGCTTCGAGATACAACTTTCTGATGAGATTACCTACACCTATCGCATCACCGAAGGCGTGGCCCGCAATCAGAATGCAACGTATCTGCTGAAGAACATATTGGAAGAACAAACATGATGAAAATTGAAATAAAGCAATGGGCATTGTCAGATGCAAAAGAACTGACGAGCTTGTGTAATGCTGTTGACAGGCGTTTCCTTTCAGACCGTCTGCCATATCCTTATACGGAAAAGGATGCGGAAGAATGGTTGAAGATGGTTACCGATAATTATACAATTACCGGTATCTATCGAGCTATTGTATATGATGGGAAACTCATAGGCAGCATATCGGTTGAGAAGAAAGATGATGATGCAGAAATCGGTTATATGCTTCTCAATGAATATTCAAACAAAGGGATTGGCACAGAAGCAGTCAGACAAGTATGTTCCATTGCATTCAAGGTCTTGTCACTTGAACAGATAACGGCTAATGTCTTTCAACCAAACATAGCTTCAATAAGGGTGCTACTGAAGAATGGCTTCAAGTATAAAAGTGCTATACCAAATGCCGTCATAAAGGATGGGAATGTTTATGACTTGCTCATTTACGTATTGACAGAAGAACATCATCACCGCACTAATCGCCATCGTCGCAATGTCAGCCGATGCACAAAGTCTTAACAAGGATGTTGAGAGGATGCAATATGTCTATGCCCTTAAAATGGTCATCAACGATAGCATCTGGAGTGGATTTGCTGATAAGCAATATGATGTACCTCTACTATATTATGGCGATACCTGTTGCTATGTGGTGAATCCCACGGAGAAGTTCTTGGCTATGTATCCGTCAGTCTTGATACATAGCGACAACAACATCCAGATTTATCAGACGGAGAAAGTCGATGATAAACCATTCCACATGCATGTAACCTTCACAGATGAGGAAAGCAACATCGACTACCGCACACCCTTCATGAGATGCAGTAGTCTGGAGCAGACGAGTAAGACTATTCCAGATGTCACTTCAGTCAACGAATGGGCCACGATGGTGATGCACGAGTATTTTCATGGCTTCCAGTTCAAGAACGATGGCTATCTGGAAACTTACGAAACAATCACCAATACGGTTTTGCCAGACACTCTAATCGAATTAGCCGCCAGCCATGATTGGTGTAGAGAAAGCATCACTCAGGAGAACGACTTGCTGCTAAAAGCAATTGATGCCAACGATATTGAGGTATCAAGAGCCTATATCCAGTCGTTCTTTGAGTTGCGTAACGAACGTAGGGAAAGGGTGAAAAAGGAACTATGTATAGACATTGTAGCCTTGGAGCAGTTGTATGAAACGATGGAAGGTTCTGCTCGCTATATCGAATATTGTCTGTATCGGCATTTTGGAAACTTCAACCTGTCCGATGCCAAATGGCTATACACTGTTGGACGCAAGTATTACTATGCCACGGGATTCAATCTCCTCCGCCTATCAGACAAGTTGGAGATTGATTATAAATACGGGATATTTAAAGACGTGTCAACCGTAGAAAGGAATTTAAGAATACTTATATCAGAATGAAACGACTAAGATATGTAATAGATATGAAAACTATGAAACTCTGGAGAATCGCATTTATGATGCTTGCAGCTTCCTTCCTCGCCTCTTGCAGCAGCAATGATGGTGAACATGAAAAGCCCTTTACTGTTTGCCCCGTGGATCAGACCAAATTCTACGTCTGCGAAGCAAGTGGTGAGACAAGGGGTGCAACTGCGGTCATTGACACCCTCTTCACCGAGGATGACATAGAGTGGTTCAACGTCAGCACCCGCGAAATCCGCTTCAAGAAACAGGACGAGCAGCTTTTCAAGAAGCTGAAGATGAACTATCATAAGGAGGGGTTGGAGTTCCGCCTTGGCGAGAACGTCTTGTTCGAGGTCAGCCGTTTCGTGTCCGACATAGACAGCCGCATCTTCTACGACCTTGTACTACACTATTCCACGATTGGCCAGGATGAGGACAATCCCCGCTACTACCTGCACGACTGCTACCCTGCACAGTTCATCAACGACGAGCGTACGAAGGCCAACATCAAGAAGAATGCCATGCAGTGGGAGACATTCACCAAGTATCTTGAGAGCAAAAGCAAACTGAAGAAGTAAACGAATATGAACAAGCAAACCATTATCATCATCCTGCTCGCACTCGCTGCAATGGCGGGGCAGGCGCAAACGAAGGTCAAAGGTCACGTCGTTAATGAGCGAGGCGAGACAGTAGAATACGTCAGCATTGGCATTGAAGAGGACAGCGTAGGTGTCATCTCCGACGCACAAGGAAACTTTACGCTGATGATACCCGAAGGGCGCAGGGACGACCTGACATTCACGCATGTTTCCTATCAGACGACAACGATTCCCTACGCAACTTACGCCGATGGGCACGAACTGACCGTGACACTGAAAGACAAGGTAATCGAACTGGCCGAGGTTGTAGTCGGCAAAAAGAACAAGCCGCACACGCTGTCGGGCAAGTCGTGGATAAGGACAAGCACGGCAGGCTTCGAGGGTGATTGTAAGGGTGACATTGAATGGGGACCAATC
>CACYXI010000305.1 GCA_902778265.1 uncultured Bacteroidales bacterium
ATCCTTGGCGCAGGAAAGATGGGTAGCTTCTTTATCGACACCCTCAGCTTTGAGCATGAGGTGGGCGTGTTTGAGAAGAACCCACAGCGTTTGCGCTACACATACAATTGTCAGCGATTCACCGAACTTGAAGAGATTCGTGAGTTCGCACCAGAGTTAGTAATTAATGCAGCTACGGTGAAATACACTATCCCTGCTTTTCAGGAGGTATTGCCATACCTTCCAGAAAGCTGCATACTGAGTGATATTTCTTCCGTAAAGACCAATCTGAAGGAGTTCTATGAGGGTACTGGCCGTCGTTATGTATCTACTCACCCTATGTTCGGTCCAACCTTCGCCAACCTCAATCAGCTCTCTGAGGAGAATGCTATCATCATCAACGAGGGTGACTATATGGGGATGTGCTTTTTCCGCGACCTTTACAGTAAGCTCGGTCTTAACATCTACGAATACACCTTTGATGAGCACGACCGTACCGTGGCTTACTCGCTCAGTATTCCGTTCGTTTCAACATTCGTATTTGCTGCCGTTATGAAGCCACAGGATGCTCCTGGTACTACCTTCAAGCGTCACATGCGCATAGCAAAGGGCGTCCTCAGCGAGGATGACTATCTGCTTCAGGAAATCCTCTTCAACCCCTACACACACGATCAGGTGTCAGAGATTCGCGATGAGCTTAAGGAACTCCTTGACATCATCGACAATAAGGATGCTGACAGAATGAAGAACTATCTGACGAAGATTAGACAGCACATTAAGTAAATTACAAAGTGAAAAATGAAAAATAATAAAATACAAGTTACAAATTGTACATTGTAAATGGCAAATTGTACATAAAAGTATTTTTCATTTTTCACTTTTCATTTTTCATTTTCAATGAGACATCTATTATTCTCCCTATTCCTCTTTTCTGCCCTCTCTTCCTTTGCCCAAAAGAAGGAGGTCTTTCATCTGTGGGCAAATGCAAAGGCTCCAACATCTAACGAGATTACTAAGGAGGAAACGAATCACGGACTTTATGTAGAGAACGTGACGGATCCTGTTCTGACCGTCTATGTTCCTGAGAATCCTAACGGACTTGCCGTAATTGCTTGTCCTGGTGGTAGCTATCTTCAGGTGTGGCAAGGCTCTGAGGGGCATAATCTCGCAGAATGGTATAACGAGCAAGGCATAACATACGCTGTGCTGAAATATCGTCTGCCTAACGGACATAAAGAAGTGCCGCTCGATGACGTTCACAAGGCTCTGAGTATTATGAAAGTGCATCAGAAGGAGTATGGCTTTACGCAGATTGGCATTCAGGGATGTAGTGCTGGAGGACATCTTGCATCTACCGCCGCTACCCACTATGCCAATAAGGATGAGCGTTTCGATTTCCAGATACTCTTCTATCCCGTTATCTCTTTCGATCCAGCCTTTACCCACATGCTTTCACGCGAAAGTCTTATCGGAAAGAATGCTTCGGATGCAAATGTGCTTCTTTATAGCAACGAGAAACAGGTCACGAAGGACACTCCACAGGCTTTCATTATGGCAAGTACAGATGACGGACTTGTGCCTGTTCGCAACAGCATAGAGTATTACAACGCCCTTGTGGCTAATGGTGTGTCTGTGGCATTGCATATCTATCCTGTAGGCGGTCATGGTTGGTGTGGCAATGAAAAGTTCTACTACCGCCAGCAATGGATGTCAGACCTTAAGCAATGGCTTGCTTCGCTCGTAAAGAAGTAGGACTTCTTGTCACTTGAACAATGAGAAAATACACCTCATGTAAATTAACATGAGTTCGACCAATTGTAATTGTCTGGCAGCAAGCTGCTTTTTAACTGACAATAATTACCAATCTACGCAATCTTTACCCAATAAAAAATTAAATTTATGGAAAAGATTGGTAAGATTGGTAATTATTGTCAGTTCAAGCACCAAAGGTGCAAATTCGTTGAATCTACGTTAAATTAGAAGTGGAAAGGCAGAAATACCGCTGATCTTACTAACCAAACTCGATGAACCTCCGCTCTATGTCCTATATTGTAGCGGAGGTTCATCGAGTTT
>CACYXI010000306.1 GCA_902778265.1 uncultured Bacteroidales bacterium
TGGGGGAGACTGTCCGAAAATTAATCATATAATTTAAGTCGTTGGACTATGGTGTAATTTTGTTTGTTTTGTTATTGTTATTTAACTCTGAATCGTCTTTATTTTCAAGAATTTTTCGTACCTTTACAGTATATTAAGACGATAAGATATGGCATACAAAAAAGGTTCTGACAGACGACAGAGGATTCTTTTTCCTGATTGCATTGACGAGTATGTGGAGGCAGACGCCCCTGTCCGCTTATTCGATGCATTCGTTGACAGTCTCAAGATGGATGAACTGGGATTTGTTCGCAGTACTCCTGCTGAAACTGGAACTCCAGGCTACGACCCTCGTGATCTACTCAAACTCTACGTCTATGGTTACTTCTATCAGGTACGCTCCTCACGTAAACTTGCTCGCGAATGCAAATGCAACGTTGAAGTGATGTGGCTGCTCAGCAAGTTGACTCCAGACTTCCGCACAATCTCCGACTTCCGCAAGGATAACAAGGAGGCTGTTACTAAAGTATATAAGGAGTTCAATAAATTCTGCATGAGATTGAAGCTCTTCTCCAAGTCGTACATCTCTATTGACGGTAGCAAGTTCAAGGCTGTAAATGCTAAGGACAATAATCTAACACTGAGCAAGCTTGATGACCGCATCAAGCGCCTTGATGAACACATCTCTATCTACATGGAAGAACTTGACGCATACGACTATGAGGAGGGACGCAAGCTTTCAAAGGATGAAATTCAACGTAAGCTTGATGTCTGCAAAGAACGCAAGGAACGTTACGAGGGCTACCGTAGCCAACTTGAGGAGAGCGGTGAGAGCCAAATTTCTTTGACCGACTCTGATTCTCGGCTGATGAAAGCCAACGAGGGATTCTGTGTAGGCTACAATGTACAGACAGCCGTTGATGCAGAGAGCCACATGATAGCCGGCTTTCAGATAACCAACAATCCTACTGATCACGGGCAGATAACTAAAGTTGCTTCTGAAGTAAAGGCAGATTACGATATTCCTATTCTTGAAACGACTGCAGACAAGGGCTATGAGTGCCCAGAGGATCATGCTGACGCATTGGCAAACGGCATCATACCTAATGTCATTCAGCGTGATAGCAGCTGCACTGAAATAGTCCAGTTTGATTACAACGAAACAGCCATAACAGATGAACTGAAAGCAAGCTGTTCCCCTAAAGACTTGAAAACATGCCTTGAAGCAGGTATCATACCTGATGTTTACAAGGATATACTATCCGATGTTGAATTCAAAGAAATCAAGACAAGAGTTGCAGATGTGCCAAGTTCTGACATCCTTAAGATGACTTCAAGGCAGATGCGAGCCAAGGCACTTGAAGGATACTTCGTCAGAGATGCCGAACGTAATCTTGTATATTGTCCGCAAGGTGAAATCCTTAGGCAGAAGTCAATCAAGCGAAACGGCAACATCCGATACTGTAACAAACTCGCTTGCCAGCGTTGCAAATGCAAGTGTACATCATCCAAGTTCAAAGAAGCAGACTTCAACAAAGATACCCTTATCAAGGCTATAGATGCACGAAAAAAGCAAGAACTGAAGGATTAGAAAAAAGACAATCCTAACCAACCAAGGACATCAGTTGTCAAGAAGGCGGTTCAGTATGTCCTTCACCTCGACCAGAACAAGATGGACAATCGCAAATGTCTCTCCGAGCATCCTTTCGGAACCATGAAGCGAACTCTTGGACAATACTATTTCTTACTCAAAGGCTTTGCAAAAGTCGGTGCTGAGATGGGACTATTCTGCCTATCTTACAACCTTCGTCGTGCCATAAGCCTCAGAGGTGTGCCAACCCTTGTTGCTGCACTCCGATAAAAACCTTTAATGGATTATACACCATAGAAAATACGCTCCATGTATACTCATATTGGCGATTTGGCGTCCTTATGACGAATTTCTTAATACAAACTGGAATTTTAGACGAAAACTTATATGTCCTTAAATGGGGCAAATTGGAGTCGCAATAACGAATCTGCCCACTGTGATATTTCTCAAAAAGCCGTTCTCGGACGGCCTGGGGGGGGAATGATATTTAGATGTTGCAGAATGAAACGTTTGCGAATGAAAAAGAAACATGGAGTTTGCAAAAATATCGTTTGTTGAAAAAAATGTGAAAAAAATACAAGAAAAATTTTTGTTATTAAAAAGTTTTTACTACATTTGCATTCGAAACGTAGTTTGATAGCTATTATTTAAGATGACAAAACACAGTCTTTGCCACCTACACATTTAGAAAATAACGATTAACTCTAAACTAAAACTATATGTCACAAATTATTGGTCACATATCCCAGATTATCGGTCCGGTTATCGACGTGTATTTCGATACAAAGGGACTTGACGCTGAGAAGGTGCTACCTAAGATTCATGATGCGCTCGTAGTTAAGCGTGTTGACGGTCGAGACCTCATCATTGAGGTTCAGCAGCACATTGGTGAGGATACCGTGCGTACCGTTGCTATGGATAATACCGACGGTCTTCAGAGAGGACTTGAGGTCATCCCAACCGGTGCTCCTATCTCTATGCCTTCAGGCGATCAGATCAAGGGTCGTATGCTCAACGTAATCGGTCAGCCTATTGATGGTATGAAGCAGCTCGGTCAGGAGAACAAATATCCTATTCACCGTGAGGCTCCTAAGTATGAGGAACTTTCTACTTCTAAGGAGATGCTCGCTACGGGTATCAAGGTTATCGACCTTCTGGAGCCTTACCTCAAGGGTGGTAAGATTGGTTTGTTCGGTGGTGCTGGTGTAGGTAAGACCGTGCTTATCATGGAGCTTATCAACAATATCGCTAAGGGACACAACGGCTACTCTGTATTCGCTGGTGTAGGTGAGCGTACTCGTGAGGGTAACGACCTTATCCGTGAGATGATTGAGTCAGGCGTTATCAAGTAAGAAGTTCAAGGAGGCTATGGCCGAGGGTAAATGGGACTTGTCACTTGTTGACCCAGAGGAACTTAAGAAGTCACAGGCTACGCTTGTGTATGGTCAGATGAACGAGCCACCAGGCGCACGTGCTTCAGTTGCTCTTTCTGGTCTTACCGTTGCTGAGGAGTTCCGTGATCAGGGTGGTGACATTCTGTTCTTCATTGACAACATCTTCCGTTTCACTCAGGCAGGTTCTGAGGTATCGGCTCTTCTCGGCCGTATGCCATCAGCCGTAGGTTATCAGCCAACGCTTGCATCTGAGATGGGTAGTATGCAGGAGCGTATCACATCTACAAAGACAGGTTCTATCACATCAGTACAGGCCGTTTATGTGCCTGCCGATGACTTGACCGACCCTGCTCCAGCTACAACCTTCACTCACCTTGATGCTACAACGGAGCTTTCTCGTAACATCGCTCAGCTCGGTATCTATCCAGCCGTTGATCCACTTGGCTCTACATCACGAATCCTTGATCCATTGGTAGTAGGTAAGGAGCACTATGAGTGCGCTCAGCGTGTTAAGCAGATTCTCCAGAAGTATAAGGAGCTTCAGGACATCATTGCCATCCTCGGTATGGATGAGCTCTCTGATGAGGATAAGCTTACTGTGAACCGCGCTCGTCGCGTACAGCGTTTCCTCTCTCAGCCATTCACGGTTGCAGAGCAGTTCACTGGTGTTAAGGGTGAGATGGTTAGCATCGAAGATACTATCAAGGGCTTCAACATGATCCTCAACGGTGAGCTTGACGACCTGCCAGAGCAGGCATTCCTCAACGTAGGTACAATCGAGCAGGCTATCGAGAAGGGTAAGAAGCTGCTTGCGCAGGCACAGGGATAAATGTTATTTACTATTTACACATTTACTATTTACTATTTATGGACTATTTTGTTGATTTACTATTTTGCGTCAATCACAAATCGTAAATGCCCATCGCTAGTAGGAAAATAGTAAATAAATAGTAGATAGTAAATAGTAAAATCGTAAATAAAAGGTTATGTTAAAATTAAAGATCGTTTCACCTGAGAAGATAGAGTTTGACGGCGAGGTGGAGAGCGTCCTTGTTCCCGGAACGCTGGGCAGCTTCGAGATTCTACAGAATCACGCGCCGATAATATCTTCGCTGAATAAGGGGGTTGTTACCTATGAGACTGGTCAGGGAAAGACAAACCTTGATATCATCGGGGGCTTTGTCTCTGTCAATCAGAATCAGGTAAACCTCTGTGTGGAATTGTAATAGTACGGAAATGCCAGAGACAGAAATCAAAAGGCAAGCCAGTAGGCACATGCTGATATGCCTGATGGTCATTTGCGTGATCAGGGGCATAACGATGGTGATAACGAAGAACCATCTGCTGGACGAGGGCGTGTTGCACGATAAGGCTTGTAGCATAGCGGCTGTCTTCTCAGTATTTGAATTAGTGGCTCTGACGATGCTCTGGAAGTGGGTTGCCACAAAGCATCTTGACTTCCTCGCTACGTTCCATACGGCAAGCTCCGGCTTCCGTATGTTCCTGGTGCTGGTGTTCCTCGGAGTGGTCTATGCCGTAGTGGGCAGAGACGCGATGGCACCGTGGGTTATCGCCTTCATGGTCAACTACTTCGTACTGTTGATTCTTCACTCCATCTTCTTCACCAAGATGGTACACAAACTCTTCAAGTAATATGGTTGGGATGCC
>CACYXI010000307.1 GCA_902778265.1 uncultured Bacteroidales bacterium
CGGATGGAAGAGTATTTCAGAACGCGGACTATACCGCGGAATGTGTGGTTAGGTGTAACTGTGGAATGTCAAGCGACCAAATTCAGAATAGACCATCTTCGCTACTTAGATGCTTCGGTTAAGTTCCTGTCCTGTGAGCCGTTGATAGAGGATTTGGGAGACATGAATCTCTCTGGTATTGATTGGGTGATTGTCGGAGGTGAGAGCGGGCCAATGGCCAGGCCTATGAAACCAGAATGGGTAATTAGTATAAAGAAACAAGTTGAGGAACAAGGTGCCGCATTCTTCTTCAAGCAGTGGGGAACTTGGGGCAGCGACGGCATTAAAAGAAACAAACATGCCAATGGGAAACTACTTCAAGGTGAGATTATTCAACAAATGCCAAATTCTAAAAATATAGCATAACTATGTCACGACTAGGCGATTTATATAAGGCAATGGAAACATTGCGGAAAGAAGGCCTCTCACTGAATGAGGACTTGGAGAGACAAGTGAGTGAATTGGAAGAAGACATCATCAAGAAAGAGATTCTTCCTGTGGTAACTGAGACCATTGAACCTGCATTGAAGCAGGTACAACGCGAACTTGTTCTGGTGGTTGATTATCATCCAGGTATGCCCATCAGCGTATCGTTGTCTCGTAAGACAAATATTACGCAGCTGATAGATGCCAAGCGTTTGGAAGCAGATCCGGAAGTAGAGCATAAAGAGTTCGGTCCAAGAAAGAACAAGCGAATGCAAATTGCTCCGAAGACTGGGCTTTGCATCCGAAGGAAAGACGGCTCCATACTCCAAGAGCATGATGCTGCCACCACTTTTACTACAGCCATTATGGAAGCAGGATTGATGAGGGTGCGAGAACTGGATGTTCGGTTCTGCCGCATCAATGTCGTCTCTACCACCAAGGACAAAAAGTATGGTCATACTCAACGTGAAGCAGCACCAGGCCTTTATGTCCTCACCCATAGCAGCACCAAAGACAAAAAGAAGATGTTGGATAAAATCAACAAGGCTCTTAACATGGGCTGGAAAATTGAGATTGTGAAATGATGCCTCATAGGCTTCTGGCAAGCGGAATTGCAATCTCGTTTGGAGATGACAGAACCACAGGACAAGTCCAGAACATGCTCAGGACAAGTCCAGGTAATTGAGCCTAATTGATGACTAACAACGATACAAAGATATGAAGGATAAAAGAATTTATGGGATGTTTGGCCCGAAGATAAAGGCCATGAGACTGGAGCAAGGGTTGAAGCAACGACAGTTGGCTGAATTGCTGGGGACGGACATGCCCATGTACAGTAAGATGGAGTTGGGGGCACGGCGTGTAAGGCGTGATCAGGTTCCCAAACTGGCAGAGCTGTATAAGGTTGATGAGAAGAAACTAATGACGCTCTGGCTGGCTGATGGAGTGTATGCCGCTTTGAAGGAGGAAGATGAAAACCTCCGTTTGGATGCCATTGACTTGGCAAAGGAGTATTTTTCCGGAGAATGATAGATTGTTGTCAGAACCCTATCGGTTTCAAACGACTTGTTGTCGTAAAACGAAAAATCAGCAACTTGAATTTCTTCTAAGTTACTGATTTTTATTGTGGACCAGCCAGGGCTTGAACCTGGGACCTCCAGATTATGAGTCTGTTGCTCTAACCAACTGAGCTACAAGTCCGATGGTGAGAAAAGGGGAGGGGAGTGCCCTGGAATCTTTTCTCTGGTTGTGCTACCAGGATTCGAACCTGGACTGAGAGAACCAAAAACTCTAGTGCTGCCGTTACACCATAGCACAATCCTAAAAAGCGTTTGACAACCCGCACTGGCCAGGGGCCAAAAGTGCCTGTTGCAAATGCGACTGCAAAGGTATGATAATTTTCTGAAATGACCAAAAAAAAACTTTTTTTTGTGACTTTATTTTTGCTTTTTAGACGTTTGCGTCAAAATTTCGAGTAATTTACTCCTTTATATTTGCGAATTGTCGGATAAATTTATAACTTTGCATGAATTTTGCCTTGTTGTTCCCTA
>CACYXI010000308.1 GCA_902778265.1 uncultured Bacteroidales bacterium
TGCTGATGGCAGCAAGGCTGTTATGGTGCCGGATAAGAATAATCAGGTTACGGCAGAGATGACAGTCAGCAAGATACGTCCTTATCTGGGCATTGGCTATACTACGGCTTTGTCTCGCGACCATCGTTTCAATATGGCTATTGATGCAGGCTGTATGTTTATGGGTGGCTCTCCACACGTATATGCAGATAATGTATACCGTGTAGATCCCAATGATGATTACGATATGATTTCATGGGACCAAGAGAAATTCATGGAGACAGGTAATGCGGATGACGCTTGGGTAAAACAAGAACCTCAGCGTATCGACCTCACCCGTGATGTTACAGATATCCCGGGTAAGGTAGGTGATATAGTTAATACCGTAAAGAAATTCAAGTGTTGGCCTGTGCTTAGCATCACCTTCTCACATCGCCTCTATTAAAACAAATAACCCCGCTCACGAGCGGGGTTATTTGTTTATTAGCTTAATAGCTTATAGGCTTAGTAGCTTATTTGACTTCCCAGATATCGTTTGTTTCAAGAAGTTCTGCAAAGTTGTGATACTTCTTCATTGCTTTTACCTCCTCTATCTGCGCATTCACAGCTTCATCGTAGGTTGGGGCTTTTACATCGCGAATCACTCCGAGCGCTATGGGGAATCCTTCCTCGTTCGACATCATAGCGAGTTTCAACTGCAAAGTGTCGTCAACACAATGGGCATCATGCACGAGTATGTCGTCGATAGTCACTCCATTCTCGCCTATCTTCGCCACCTTGAGTCCGAAGCCTTCCTGCACCAAGCCGTATTCATTGTTCTCTCCGAACACTAATGGTTGCCCGTGCTCCACATAAATGGCATTTTTCTTCCTTCCATCTTTGGTATAGACGGGGTCGTAGGCTCCGTTATTAAAGATGACGCAGTTCTGCAACACCTCCACCACCGATGCACCCTTATGCTCATGTGCGGCGTGGAGCATCCTGACGGTATGCTGACCATCATTTGCCACGGTGCGTGCGAAGAAGTTACCACGCGCCCCGAAGCACAACTCTGCAGGGCGGAATGGATCTTCCACAGTGCCGTAAGGGCTCGACTTCGATACGAATCCACGCGGTGAGGTAGGACTATACTGCCCTTTTGTCAATCCATAGATACGGTTGTTAAGCAGAATCATATTCAAGTCGATATTTCTTCTCATCGCATGAATGAAATGGTTTCCACCAATAGCAAGACCGTCACCGTCGCCTGATACCTGCCATACCGTCAGTTCGGGATTGGTCACTTTCACACCTGTGGCAATAGCAGCGGCGCGACCATGTATCGTCTGCATGGCATACGTATTGACATAATATGGCAATCGCGAAGAACAGCCGATGCCTGATATCACAGCTGTCATGTGAGGTGCCACACCTATCTCTGCCATCGCCTTGTGCAAAGAGGCGAGGAAGAAATGATCGCCACAACCAGGACACCAACGCGGCTGGCCTTTCTTGAAGGAAGAAAGCTCCCACTGATTAGTATTTTCCATATATTTATATAACTATTTATTTCAACAATATCTCACCTAAGTTTCACCTCTGTGCGTGATTCCTGACCACTGATTACGCCGATTCAGCAGATGTTAAATTTCTACTTCAATGACAATTCTTATTACACAGATTCGGCTCTCGCGTGATTCCTTACCACAGATTACGCCGATTCAGCAGATGTTAAATTTCTACTTCAATGACAATTCTTATTACACAGATTCGGCTCTACATGCATACTCTCACCAAAGATTACAAGTCTCCAAAGTGATTAACATGTTTTATCTGCTCAATCTGTAGCCGTTACAAGTCATGTTCTACGGCTCACGATAAAGCGCTCGAACTGCAACGATGGCTGACCGAAATTTATCAACAATGCCAGTTCATATCCACCTACTTTCGCATAGTTCAATGCTTGCGAGCGATGTACATCTGTGAGTTCTTGCACTGCCTTCAGCTCAACGATTATCTTATCGTAGCAGATGAAATCGGGTAT
>CACYXI010000309.1 GCA_902778265.1 uncultured Bacteroidales bacterium
TTTTTATTATTTTCCAAATTTGTCATTATTAATTAGTCCGTTGGTTCTCCGGCTCCCTCCCTACGGAGGAGGGCGGGGGGAGAGGCCACTTTACATCGAATACGAGAATCCCAGCGACAGATACTCCTTAAACTGCCAATAGCTATGGTTCTCCATCTTCTTCACACCATCGTCAAAGCGAGGATAGAGGAACAACTGCGTTGAGATATATTTGCTAAAGGCAAACGACAAGGTATTCTCCCACTCCACAACAGCTCTTGAATATGTGGTATAGGCATAGAGACGAGTACCCCACTTAATCTTTTCGGTAGGATTCCACGTTACGTTAGCCGTAAACTGCGAACCCCAGTCGTTCATTCCGTGATGCCCTTCGGGAATACCATAACGAGTAGCAAGCTCCAAGCGAGACACGTGCTTGAAGTTATGGGCGATAGGAGCTATGTGAAGCGAACCAGTCAATCGCTTGTTATAAGCATCAATATTATAGTCCATACCGATAGAGAAGTTCAACTCGAATGGAGAGAAGAAATCAGAATATACCGTACGGTCGTTACTCTTATAGCCCCTAACAAACTGGGTAGTAGCAAGAATCTGGAAAGTATAGTACCATTTCTTTGTTGCCTGCAAGCCGAGTTTACCAGTATAACGCAACAGGTCGGAGGTAGTCTTGAGTTTATGAACAGAATCAGAATGAGCCGTCTGTATGCCCACCTTCATCTCAAGCATATTATCCCACTTAATTTTTTGCTTATTGTTGTAGTTCATCTTCAGAACCACATTTCCCACAGCCGAGAGGTTATCCTCACCACTCTTATACCAGTTAGCCGAAAAATGGTTCTGCATGAACTGGAGGTTATAGTCGCCAGCGAACTTCCAGAAATTAGGCTTGAAAATCTCCAACCTTACAGGCGAGTCAGACGGAAGCGCAACCTCATTGTCTGGAGTCTCTTCCTGAGCCACCTCCACCTTTCTCTGAACAGGAGCCGTAAGAGTGGATTCTGCAGAAGAAGCCACCTTATGCAACCTACAAGCCGTAGTCTCAATAAGTTCAGGATGTTTTAGATAGTTCTGCATCAAGATGTTATTGATAACATTATCCGAAGGAGAAGATTCCATAACGCTCTTCACCACGTCAGGATAGAAAGTCAGAGGAGCGAATAGGCGGAAGTACTTCCCATTGGCGGCATTGCCATTGCGAAGAGAGTCAAGCGAGCGCTGCAAGGAGTCAATACGAGCCTTGCAGATGTTCAGAGAGTCCATATAATGTTGTAGCTGCGCATTAACTGAGATAGCCACGAACAACGTCATTACAATGCAAACAAGTTTCTTTGCCATATATTATGTACTTGTATGTGTGGAAATTAGATGCAAAGTTACAAAAAGAATCCGCAATATGCAAATGTTTGGCGTTTTTTTTCAATATGAAGTCGCACCGCTCGTTTTGCAAGAACATTTTATACGGAAGAAATGGTTTGCAAACAGAATTTCACGAATCGGGGAATTTGAGTTTCCTTGATAAGGAAACGGCGTAAGCAAAGGTTATTCACCCAAAAATCGCATTTTCTTAGTAGATACTCCATCGCTACTCCATCGTTACTCCATCGCAAGTCCATCGTTTCGATGGAGTATCGATGGACAATCGATGGATTATCGATGGATTATCTTAGGAGGAACAAGGGACTTTCATAAGATTATCAACAAAGGGAAAATGCTTACGAATACCAACAATTTTATTGAAATTTGAAAAAAATGCCGAGTTTTTAAATCTTTTTTCTTAATTTTGCGTTTATAATAGTAAAGACAAGTGTAAAAACCGAAGTCAATTCATTCTATGAAACGAAATATAATATCATTATTGTTATTGCTCACAGCTACTTGCTCTTGGGCACAGAACAAGAACACGTCAGCTTCAGCCGAAATGCAGAGGATCCCCATTGATCCTATCATTATTGATGGAGATGTTACGGGCGTTCCCGATGGGACTCCTGTCAGATGTTACGGGCGTTCCCGATGGGACTCCTGTCAGATTCGCTTTTCGAATAAGGAGAACAGATGTCTATAGTACCGCCCATAACACATTAGTTGATACAATAAGAAATGGGAAATTCCATATAGAAAAGAAATTCATATACTTAGACGAGGAAGACAACAAAGATAATGTTGACTATATGGTGAGCATAAACGGATGTGCCTTATGTGTTTATGCATATCAAGGTGCTAAAGTAAAAGTTACTGGAAGTCCAGACCTGCCGTGTTTACATTGGCGTGCGGATAGTAATCATCCCTTGCAAAGGGAAACGGATGAATATAAAGACTACATACGCATGCTAATAAAAGAACTTGACAAAAAGGCAACAAGAAATGTTGAATCTGATAGCGATGAGATGTTGGAAAAAGTGCAAAGCATAAGAGACTCTCTATATATTGTGTCTATGCTCGACTTCATGAAGAACAGGGAATATAACTCTGCTTTTGTAAACGAACTTTGGGTTATTGCATTTAAAGCTCATAAATTAGATAGTGAGAAACTAAGCGATAGAATACGCAATCTCATAAAAGAAAAAGTTCCTGTTGATTATAATGACATACTCGTAACCAGATCCAAACAAGAACTTGTTCCATCAAGCGAGTACCTGCATGAAGGTAATAAAATGATAGACTTCACGCTTTATGACCGTGAAGACAAGGAACATAAACTTTCGGAGTTTGTCGGGAAGAAAATCGTTGTGTTACAGTTCTCTACCGCTTCATGTGGTCCATGTCAGGCTATAAAACCAACGATTGAGGAATTCTATGCGAAGCACAAGAAAGAGGTTGAAGTCATAACCATTTCTTGTGACGATACGGAAACATGGAAGAAAGGGAAAAAGGTAAGTTGGCCCGACTGGAATGATCATGCTTCTGGCTCTACCATAGGATCGAAATTCGAGATACCAGGATGGCCATTCTATGTGATTATAAAACCAGACGGAATAATCGGCTCAACATTCCTCGGCACAGAGGAAATGCGAAAATACATCGCCACGTTCTCGCCACGTTCTGATATTCAAGAATAAAGTGTATGGGCTTTTGCAACAGTATAGTTAGAAAACTAAATTTCGGGAGTCCAGAATTGCCTGGAAGGCAATACTATTAGTAACCGAGGTGCATACTCGACGAAGGAGAGGATGCCCACGGACAGAAAAAACATCCCCATTCCAGCCTGAAAGGCTGTACCTGATTGGCTTTTATACATTTTTTTCGCTATGTACTGCCTTCCAGGCAGAAGAAGGATTTATGAGTTTATTCCCCGCACATCCTCGTTTCACTCGTATGTACGGGGTTCTTCCCTATGGTCAGGCGCTACGCGGAGTCCTAATAGTATTGCCTTCCAGGCATTTCTAACCCAGAAACTACAATAGAGCAATATCACAATTCTTTTCGGTTTCCTCCCACCATCAAACCAGAAGCAGGACGAATACAAAAAAATACGAAAAACACCCCCTTGACAGTTTGACAGATTGACAGATGACAGATTATAGAAATTTTGCTATAGCGTGCAATAATTTTCAATTTTTTTCATCTTAAAAAGCATTGTATCAGCGCGTTATACGTTTGTAAAAATTACAGAAAATTACTTTTCTTCTTTTTTGCTTGCACGAATGGAAATATCTTTGTACCTTTGCACTCGTCAAACCAAAGGACGTGCGCCAGCCTTTTCATTAATCTAGGCTTACGCCGCTCTTTTATCAAAAGACGCTCAAACGTGCGAGGTGCCACGCACGTTGTCAGCCGGAAATCAACAAACACCCCGATCGAAAGACAAGACGGGTATTGCTCTGAAGATTTCCCATCGGCTAAAGTCCAAAGCCGATGCTTACAGACAAAAAGTCCTCTACTACTCCGTAGTAAACCCATAGTGAAGCCCATACCGAATGGGCGATTGATGGGCGAAAATGATTTAGCAAGAGGCAAACATTTATTTCTCTTCTACTACTCGCAAAGCAAACTTAACTAAAATAACGTGAGCTTGATGAATCCCCAACATCCCCAAAAACAGAGGTCAAATCGTCCTCCCATTCGCATTAAGCATTAAGAGGAAAATTCGATATGCCAGGCTATCCCTTCTATGTGATTGTAAACACAGACGACAGAAGTTTAGTTTCTTTTGTGTATTTCGTGTTCTGATATAAAAAACCTTGTGACTTGGCGGCTTCGCATTTTAATTTTCCATTTTCAATTCACAATTTCCAGTTGTCTATGCGTTTAGCCTTGATTTATGGTCGATTTTTCGTACATTATTATAAAATATCTCATAAAAAATGATTATTTTTTCTTAATGTGAAAAATTTTATGTAATTTTGCAACTTGTTTT
>CACYXI010000310.1 GCA_902778265.1 uncultured Bacteroidales bacterium
ACTTTACTATCTATGAGGATGAGGGCGATAACTACAACTATGAGAAGGGTGCCTTTGCATCTATTCCTTTGAGTTGGAATGATAAGAAGAACACTCTTATCATCGGTCAGCGTCAAGGCTCATTTGATGGAATGCTCAACACTCGTACATTCATCGTTAAAACCCCTAAAAGTGAAAAGAAAATAACCTATAAGGGACAAAAAACTACCATAAAATTTTAACTAATTAATCAATAGGATTATGAAAAGAAGACTATTAACGACAACCGTACTATTTGCTCTGCCTTTGTCAGCGTTTGTGTCGGCTCAGACCATTGAATTCTTCACTCCGCAGACCGTGCGAGTACTTAGAGACAATGGAAAGACTTCCGACCAGAAATCTCTTGTCGTCATCTCTACCCCTGAAAAGGTAAAGGTGACGAAGAAAACTGTCGGCAATGCCACTATCTACAAGTCGTCTGCCCTTACCGTCACGGTAAAGGATGGCAAGGTATCGTTTGCTGATGCCAAGGGCAAAACGCTCATGACTATCACTTCTGGGCCTAATGCTGATGCCTTCAAGGTAAAGCAGACTTTCTCGCTCGACAAGGATGAGGAAATATATGGTGTTGGTCTTCTCCAGAACGGCAAGATGAGTCAGCGCGACGAGAACCGCCGTATGGAGCAGAGCAATCTTGAGGACTTCGCTCATTTCTACCAAAGCATTAAGGGCTACGGAATCTACTGGGATAATTACTCTCCTACCCACCTCGCTACTCCAAAGCAGGGCGAAGCTGGAGAGGTTGTTCTTGAGAGTGAGGTAGGAAAGAAATCTGACTACTACTTCATGTATGGCAAGGATGCCGATGGCGTTATCAAGGAGATGCGCCACCTCACAGGCAAGGCTCCTATGCTTCCTCTCTGGACATACGGTTTCCACCAGAGCCGTGAGCGTTACAAGACTCAGGACGAGACCATAGGGGTGGTGCGCAAGTACCGCGAACTTGGTATTCCGTTCGATGGTATCATTCAGGACTGGCAGTACTGGGGCAGTAACTATACATGGAATGCCATGGAGTTCCTTAATGAGGACTTCGGTCGTGCACAGGACCTTATCAATGAGGTTCACGAGAAGAATGCCCACATGAGCATCTCTATCTGGTCAAGTTTCGGTCCTGAGACAAAGGCTTTCAAGGAACTGAAATCTAAGAATCTGCTCTTCGACTTCGAGACATGGCCTCAAAGCGGACTCAGTTTCTGGCCTCCTCGCAAGGACTACCCATCAGGAGTTCGAGTATATGACTGCTATTCTTCAGAGGCTCGCGACATCTATTGGAAATACCTCAGCAATCTCCACAAGATGGGTATCGACGCATGGTGGATGGATTCTACCGACCCTGACCAGATGGATTTCAAGGATTCTCAGCTCGACCAGAAATGCTCTATGGGCACATACCGCTCTGTACGCAATATCTTCCCATTCATGTGCGTGAACGGAGTATATGACCATCAGCGTGAGGCTGAGAAGAATATGGATCCTTCAAAGAAGAAGCGCCCGTTCATCCTCACACGCTCTTACTTTGCAGGTCAGCAGCGTACTGGTGCGAATACATGGAGCGGTGATATCAACTCTTCATGGGATAGTTTCCGCAAACAGATTCCTATCTGTCTCAACTATACCCTCACAGCCAACCCACAGGTTAATACCGATATTGGCGGTTTCTTCGCAGGAAGCTATAACACCCAAGGCAGAAACAGCGGTGTTCGCAATCCTCAGTATCAGGAGCTGTATGTGCGTTGGATGCAGTTCGGTGCTTTCTGTCCAATGATGCGTAGTCATGGCACAGATGTATATCGTGAACTCTATTACTTCGGAAAGCAAGGCGAACCTGTATATGATGCCCTTGTAGATGCCGTGAAGCTCCGTTATAAGTTCCTTCCTTACATCTACAGCCAGTCATGGCAGGTATCAAAGAATGACGATTCATTCATGCGTGCCCTCTTCATGGATTTCAAGGCTGACAAGAAAACATGGAACAATAACCGCGAGTATATGTTCGGCAGAAACATCCTTGTATGTCCTGTTGTCGATCCTCTCTATACTCCAGAGAAGAAGATTCAGACTGATGCTATGACCGGTTGGGATAATAACGCAAAGCTTGAGAAGAAGAACGGCTATCTCGTTCCTGACTGGAAGGC
>CACYXI010000311.1 GCA_902778265.1 uncultured Bacteroidales bacterium
GCATAAGCAACAGGAATGCCGGATCAAACTTCTATCAGATGTAGTGAGCCGTAGCCACTCATCAGATTACTTCTTCAGATCTTGGAGTATAATGCCACATTCTGATCAAAGATGTAGTTACATGGACTCATCAAGAACCGCTAGTGGTCATTGTGTAATATGAGAAGTCTGTCCGACTTGAATCCCTGTTGTTATGCAAATCTGTATTATTACCCTTATGACAGTTCATATTTGGTCTTTGTCTTCAAAACTGCGTATGTCCTGCAGGCGAGTTTCCTTGCGACCTTGATAATGGCCTTGTGAGGTTTCATGATCTGACAACAGCTTGAGTAATATGCCCCCAACTGGTAGTCTCTATAGATTGCCACCCAGCTTGCCTCTACGATGAGCGGACCGAGGTGCTTATTGCCTCTGTTTGTTTTCTCTCCGCTGACCTTCTTCTCGCCAGAGTCATGGCAGGTGGGAATAAGTCCGAGCATAGACACAAAGCTTCGCTCGTTGGGGAATCGCATGATATCGTTATCCAGTTCCGTCAGCATCGACATGGAGGTTATAAGGCCTAACCCTGGCACAGTGAAAAGAAGGTCGTAATTCTCCTTGTACCTGTCTGTGGTGCTCAAACGGCGAATCTCGCGAGTAACCTTAAGGATGGCCTTCCTCGTATTCTCCACTTGATCGCAGAGCAGCAATAGAGAAAGTTTCTGCTCAGACAGCAGTTCCACTTCCTCGCGGAGCCATTTCATGAAGTTGCGAGACCAATGCGTCTTGCTGTTACGGAAACGCTCAGGATATGTCACCCCCTGAGTATACAGCAGATGTTTCGTTCTGTTCTTCTGACGGGAGAGATCCATGATGAAACGCTGACGCAGGCGTATCAGGTTCGTGTCGTCCATGTACCGCTTGTCCTTTACGTAAATGCCTTTAAGTTCGTCACGCTTCAGCGCCCAGGCAATCTTCTCTGAATCTACGGCATCCGTCTTCATCGTCTTTTCCTTACCTGTCGTAGGAATATCGGCAGCGTTAACCACGATATTTTCTATACCCTGCTCCGCCAGAGCATAGTGAGCAGAGAAACCGCAGAAGCCTGCCTCATAGGCTGACTTGAAGTGAGCTTCAGGGAATTTCTTGTTCAATCTGTCAAAGAGCTCCTTTGCATCTGCATGCTGAGCGAATGAATACTTGTAGCCGCTCTCTGTGAGTGTTGTCACATGCCACGTTTTCAAATGTACGTCAATTCCGACGTAAATGTTTTGTCCTTTGAAGGAAACTTTGTACTTTTGCATACTGGTACGGTTTTAAATTGTGAATGTATTTTGTTTTTAGCACTTACAAAGATACAAACCAATTATTATCGTACCAACTTTTTCCTTCTTTTTTCACGTTCTACCGCGAAGCCCTTTCATCGTTCTAATGACAAGGAGGGTTCTCGAAGCATAGCGGAGAGGTTCGTCGTTGTCATTAGAACGAAACCATCTCCAGCGCATGTTCTGTGCTCGGTGGTAACTTTTCCGGTTGCAAACATAGTAACTGATCATCATAGTAACTGATCATTTATAGAGAATAAAATTTGTAATTATCGAAATATGTTATTACCTTTGCCTGTACAAAACAACATAGCAGGAATCGCATCACACCGTGCCTGGCACCGTGTGACCCAATGCAAACGAAACCTACGAAAGTTTAATAAATTGAATTATGATAAAGAAAATAATTATATTTCTAATGCTGACAAGTGTAAAACAGATACCAGTCCCCTGATTCAGTTCCCTGATTCACGGGTGGACTTCCCAAAAATCATTCCTTCTCAAAAGGAACAATGGTGTATATGTTCTTGATGAAATACTCAATGGCTACGTATAGATATCGATTCCATCTTGCTCTATTTGTTTTTTGAAGAAAGGACGAATGTGGCGATGATTCGCAATGAGGTCAACATCGCAACCAAGCAAGCTCTTCAAATATTGTGATGCTTCTATATAATTGAAGAATTTTGGGGGCATAGTAACAAAGAGGTCAACATCGCTTCCTTCCTTATGACTATTCCTTGCCACAGAGCCGAAAAGGCGCATAGAAGAGATTCCATACCGCGAACGAAGCTCGCTAGCATGTGAACTCAGAATATCTATACATTCAGCTCGTGTAATCATAGCTTTATATCATTTTACGTTGCAAAGATATGGAT
>CACYXI010000312.1 GCA_902778265.1 uncultured Bacteroidales bacterium
GCTTCGGTCTTTGTCATTTTTGAATATAGTTTTGTCGAAGAGATCTCTCAGATGCGTTGTGTCAGTAAGTGACATGCTGAGGATTTGCAGTACCTCATAAGTGCTTCTATCCAGTCGCATATCATGCTGCACAATGGCAACGAGGCAGTAGGCACAGATGGCAGAGTAAATCTGTATCCTGACAGCGTTCTCTGTAGTGCCCCAGAACTTCTTGATTTTGAGGTGCTGTTTGAGCCACTTGAAGAACAACTCTATCTGCCACCGATTCTTGTAGAGGTCGGCAACCTGCAGAGCAGTCAGTTCCATTGCGTTGGTCAGGAACATGAACTCACGACCTTGCTCCTCATCAAAGAATCGTACAAGTCTAAGATGCGCTGGATATCCTTTCTGGCTGCCATAGATGGTCAGCTCTATCTCCGCATCAGTCAGTATTCCCTTGGGCAGTCTGCGTCTCCACTTGATGCACTTGTACTGCAAATTGGTCTTAGCCCTGACAACAAAGAACGACTCCGCACGATGTATGCGATAGAGTTCCTTGAAGTTGTTGTAGCCACGGTCGAAGATGTAGTAAGCACCTGTCTCAATGGGGATCTCCTTCATCGCCTTGGAGTCATGCACTGATGCCGTAGTGATATGGAAGAAGGCAGGTATCTGAGTTTCCAAGTCATACAGGGTATGTATCTTGATGCCGCCCTTATGCTTGCGGAACTTAGCCCACCAAAACACATTCAGGCATAGTGAAATGGTCGTGGAATCGAAAGCATAGACGTTACCGTCAAGTTTGAAGATGTCCGTTGCCCGCTTTCGCCTGGCCTCACTGACAAGGTAATATGCATACTCCTCAAAGATGCGATAGTCACGGTTGGTATTGGCCTTGCCCAGATTACTTCTGGTCACATGTTTGCCAAGTCCGAGGTGATAGCACTTCTGGTGATGTGCCTCTATGGCGATAATCAAGTCTCGCATGCTCTCACGATTGCTCAACTGTCCGAACATCAACGTAAGGAGTTGGTTCCAACATGTGAAATGCTTCACATATTTGTCGCCAGCATATTTGCGAACGAGATAATTGAAGTGATTCCTATCGAGAAATGCTATCAGTTGAGAGAAAACGTACTTGTATTGATACATATGCAAACCATTTTGGCTGCAAAGATACAAAAATCAAGTCCGTTGACTCAAAAAAACTCTGTAACTAACTATATTTCAATTATTTCAAAGAACGCTTGGCGATTTTTAGTGGACAGCAATGAGTTGATTTATCAATTAAAGGGAGATATTTATCTCTAATAGATTGTAAACGTCCTTCGGGAGTACTTGCTTTTTCAGCTTGAATAGCATCGTTTATAGCAACATTAAGACCTCTCTTTCCTTTACTGTTTTTAAGAGCCTTTTGTTCTATAGCAAGTATCTGCTCTTTTTATAAATTGTTTGGCTTGATCTCGTGAGAGATATGGAGATAGTCTTTCTACAAATTCTTCAACTTGAGTTTTACCTAATTTACCCTACTGAGATAATCTAGAAGCTTTCATTGCTACATTCATGAGTGTATTATGAATATCTTTTTCAGAAGGCTGAACATGTGCCATTATAGGGTCAGCTGTAGTAATGCTAACTCTCTCCGTAGCAGGACTAATATATGGTCTTCTTCCTCCAACTTCGACTGGACGGTATTGATACTATAATGATGGTTGTACTACAGGTAACGCAGCTTCTGCATTTCTTCCTAATGATACACGAGGTATAGCTTCCCATGCATATTTGAATCCTTTAGCTATTCCTCCTAGTGTGGCAGCATCTCCAGCCATATTGGTTGCGAGGCTGAGCCACGGATGTTTTTCTTCAAATTCTTTTGTTACAAAGCCTGAGTTTCCACGCATCATGCTACGAAACCAATCAGCAGCATTGTCTGTATCTCGGAATGCTCCGTAATACTGATTGGGTGAAAACCATGCGAGTGCTGGATTAACTACAGCATGTACACCTTTTGTTATATCTGAGATATTAACAGGTTGCACACTCCTTGGTAATGGTTCGGTATAACCAGAGTAAGACTTCTTGGGCTTATTTGCTGTAACTACGATTTCTTTAAGCCTTGTCTGAGGGCCTGTAAAGTAGTCTTTATCTATGTAATGAGCCATTGTATGGTCTCGTTGCCATTTCTATCTGTCATATTCTGCTTTATCGGCAAATATAGCGATTGGCTATGTATCGGTTAGCCTCATTAACGGCTAAAATGCTGTTTGTAATTTCGGTATCTTCATAATATTATCTGTCTTAAAGTTAGAGCCGAAAGTCAGATTCGAACTGACGTGTACTTATGTAACCTGATTACAAATCAGGTGGAGTCGACCGCTGTCCCATTTCGGCAATTATCAGGCTTCTCACCTGAATCGAGCATTATAGATGCCTTTCTGCGTTCAATCGTGTTGAGAACTGCATACAGTCATTCGTAACGTTGTGGCCAAGACGAAAAATGCCACCAACTTTGAA
>CACYXI010000313.1 GCA_902778265.1 uncultured Bacteroidales bacterium
AAACAAAGTTTGTTGCAGCCAACTCTCTACTCCCAGCAAAGGTGAAACAATATGATGAGGATTGGACGCAAGATGCACATCTGAAGCAGCTTCAAAAGGAGTTGCTTGACCTGCGCGTAGGCATTTTCGACAAGCGCACACACAAGGCTAAGCTCAACAATAAGATTGAAGACCGCAATAAATGCAAGGAGATTGCGGACTATATTAAGCAGAACGCCATACAGCCTGATGAACAAAAAATAGCTGCCCTGAAAGCACAGATAGCACAATACGAATTAGAACTGACCAAATATGCAGAAGATTATTGGGTGGATGACTCGGTAGTGCAGCAGACGTTATTTGGTGAGAGAACAATCTTTAGGCGTAATCCCAATAAAGAGAAGCGCGACAAGTTTAACGCACTCATAAAGAATTGCAAAGACGAGATTCACAAGGAGCAAAGCAAGTCATCCATTCCAGGCTTCGAAGATGCCGTTAAAGAGGTGACACAATGGAATCCCTACAACCAAAACTCTGTATCACCATTCTTCGATGCAGAGTGGATGTTCGGCATCGGCTTCAATAGTCCCACAAAACAAGGCGGTTTTGATGTGGTCATCGGAAATCCGCCGTATGTAACAAAAAATAAAGATGAATATCCTATGTATGAGTGGAATACAGATTTATATAAGATGTTCTTTGAAGCTGGAATTAAGTCCTACATGTCTGACAAAGCTGTAATATGTTATATTACCCCAAAATTTTATATGGTTAATCTTGCGGACGAAGAAATGAGGGCATATTTCATGAAAAATATGCACATTGAGTTTTTGTCATTCTGCAATCCTTTTGATGTAGTAACAGAAAATGTTATTACATTAATGCGAAAAGATAATAATGGTCAATATACAATTCCTGTATATAGAGAAAATGAAAACTTAAAAGTCTTTGAGGAGGAATTGCCACTTGACTTACGCTATTCTATAACCAATTTGCACAAGGAGTGGATAACAGGTATAAGTTCTGAAATACTCGCTATTCTCATAAAGATGAATAGCAATACTAAATTAACGTGAGTTCGGTTTAAGAATTATGCAATAAGTCTGCTCTTGTCAATGATTTCAATATTCAGAGAGGGTTTCTTAGGCATGAGATTGTACGCGTTTCTTAGGCATGAGATTGTACGCGATCATGCCTGCCAGCAGATTCGCTGCGAAATTGTTGACAGAGCGATGTCTGGTGTGGTCTATCTGACAGATGTTCTTCAACTCGTCATTCACAGTCTCGATGACAGCTCTCTTCCTGAGAAGGATCTTGTCATACAGACTCATCAACGAGTTCTTCATGTTCTTCCTGACCTTTGTCACCAGGTGTATGTCGTCCACGAACAGTTCCTCAAAAAGGCTTTGGCTAATGTAGCCTCTGTCTGCGAACAACTTACCGAAGAGCTTCTTTGTGAACTCCTTGTCCTTCAGAGGTTCCCTGTCGTCCACGTTGCCTGGTGTGAGCAGCCACTGTATGATCTCACCTCTGTCGTTGATGACTAAATGGAGTTTGAAACCATAGAACCATCCCATAGTGCATTTGCCTTTCTCAGCCCAGCCTCTCATGGTTTTGTGACTGTGTTCACGCTTGATATGGCATGACCTGAGTGGAGTAGAGTCTATGATGGATATGCCGGAACACTTTCCCAAAGCGCAGGTCTGGAAGAACAACAGAAGGTTCATGGCCACATTTGTCTGACGCTCGACGAAACGGTTGTAAGAGATGACGTTGGGAAATTCTTTCCTCATATGATTGCATATATATCCTAGGTAGAATGTCTTCAAATCACGGAAATGAGAAGTGTGAAACAGAACGAGAATTGTCATAATCTCGCTGTCGGACATGCGACCTTTGCGGTTACGATGGCGCTTGTTTGAGTCCTCAATTACATGTTTTTTTAACTCAATATCAAAATATTTACAAAATTCATCGAATATACAAAAAATTTCTACTAAATTTGCAGTATCCATAGGAGTGGTGAATTGATGGTTAAACTTTTGATTTTCACCTTTAAAGTTACTAAAAATTTATCACTCCTACAACTTTTTTAACACTTTTCTTATACCGAACTCACGTT